>JANPIY010000621.1:0-17470 GCA_031425255.1 Planctomycetota bacterium | reverse complement strand
GAGCGCATCGCTCCCCCCAAAACAAATCAGGCTGCGTTCGGCGCAGCCGGACGGCCCGCGCAGCGGGCTACGGGCCGTCCCCGGCCCGTGCAGCCGCTCCCTAGTGAAAGCGACGCTGCTTGACCGTGCCGTAGTGCAGCTTGTTGCATTCCAGCATCTTGATTCCCAGCGACTGGTTGCCGGGATTCTTTTCCACCAGCTTGGCGTAGATCGCCTGGGCCGAGTGCAGCTCGTTGTAGGCCTTCTCGTAGAGCACGTCGCGCTCGGGCGTATTGCCGGCGTCGAGCGCCTTGTTGTAGAGATCGCGGCCCTTGGCGAACAGGGTGTCGGCCTTGCCTTCATCGCCTGACGCCACCACCGCGGCGAGCGCCGTATCCTCGGGCTCGTCTTGCGCCTCCTTCATCTGGGCCAGGGCCTTGTCGTCGCCCAGCTCGGTGGCGCGCTGCTTGAGCGCTTCACGGCGTTGGCGTTCCTCGTCTTTGCGTTTGTCCTGCTCGGCCCTAGCCGCCTGGATCAGCTCGTCGTTCTTGCCGTCGTAGTACAGGCGCGCCTGTTTACCCTGGTCGGTATCGGTGAAGCGCCGGGTGATGATGGCCATGAACGCATCGGCCTGCTTGCGGTTGCCGTTCTTGATGTGACTGACGACGTTGGCATAGAGTCCGGCAGCCTTGTCTTCGCGGACCTTGGAAACCAGGTTCTGGTCGAGGACCACCGCCTGGTTGAGCATTTCGGTCACCTGCCCGTCAAGGCGGTTGCGATAGGCAAACTTGCCGGCGTCGTACCACGCCAACGGATCGCGTGCGAGGGTGCTGTTGCGCAGGCGGTTCAGCCGGGTCTCGAACTCGCTCTGCTTCTCCTTCATGATCGCGGGCAGGTCGGCAGCCACGACTTCGCCGACGATGTCGGCAGGCAGGCTGCTGGGGATGTAGTCCTTCTTGCCCTTGATCAGGAAGGACACCTTGCCGGTCTTGCGCTGGGCGGCGATGTAATCGAGAGGGCGGTTCTCCACCGGAGTCGGGTCGTCGATGCTGGTGATCGGTACTGCCAAGCTCACACCACTGCCATTCTTGAGCAGCACCAGGCTGGGGTGGGTGTCGTAACCGCGCACCAGCTCATCCTTGTCGTTCAGCTCATGCATCAGCTTCTCGATCGCCGCGGCACCGGTGATGATGTCCTGGGCCTTGATGCGGGTCTGCGGCGACACCGCCATGCTGATGACCCGGCGGGCTTCGGTGGCGGCCTTCTGCCATTTCATCTCGGTGTACGCTTGCTGGGCGCCGGCGAGGAGTGGTTGCGCCTGGGCCTCGTCAGCGAAGCCCTTGGGTTTGGCTGGCGCCGGTGCATCGATCTTCGGCTTCTGGGGCGCCTGGACGATCTTGGGCTTGGCCAGATCGTCATCGACCTTGTGATCCTTGGCGGCGAGATCGGTCTTCACCGCTTGCGGCGCGGTCGGCTCCGGACCCTTGTCGACCGGAGCCTTGGCGGTGCCGAACCACTGGCGCGGCAGGTCCGGCGCCACGATATAGAGGCCTGCCACCCCCAGCACCACCACTGCGATCAGGATCCAGAAGCCGCCACCGCCACCGCCAGAACGCTTGTTGGAGCGGGGCGAGGCGGAACGGGGGGACTTGGTCGCAGAGCTCATAGGGTCCTCGGGAAGGCAGGATGCGCGGTCGGAGGGCCGGGCAGCAGTGAAAGGGTGGGCCGGAGCGCTGGTGTCTTATCCAGGAGCACTCGCCTGGAAATGCCGATCAGCTCCCGCTTGAGTGGTAACGGCGGATGCCGCGGCGCCATAACCAGCCGGCTAGAAGCAGACTGGCGAGGCCCACCAGCGGCGTCAGCAGGGCTGGCCAGGGCTGGTCGCCGCGCAGCAGGAACCCCGCGGGGTAGAAGGCGACGAAGGAGAAGGGGATCACGCAAGTGATCAGCAGCTTCAGCAACGGATGATAGATCCCGGTAGGCCACCGACCGAACTCCATGAGATTGTAGACCGGGGGGACCATGCCGACCCGATCCTCGAACCAGAAACCGCTGGCGGCGAACGCCATGAAGACCGCCACCACCACCGCCCACGACGACAGCAGCAAGACCACCAACAATGCGAGATGGCCCACGCTCATGTCGAAGTTGGGGAGGTTGGCCACCGCCGCGCCCATCACCGCCACCCCGAGGAACACCCCTGAGAGGTCTTCGATGGCGATGCGATCGAAACAGATCTGCAGGAAGGCCGGATAAGGGCGCAGCAGCACCCGATCGAGATGGCCCTGGATGATGTAGGTGTTGCTCAGTTGGTAGAGGTTGCCGCAGAAGGTGTGGAAGAGTCCGATCGGCACCATGCTGAAGCCCAATACGAACACCAGTTCGTACTGATCCCAGCCGTGCAGCGACGGCGTTTTGCTGACATAGACCTGCAGCATCGCCAAGGCCACCAGGCCGCGCATCACTTCGTCCAGCCCGGCGATCACCAGGTCGCCGCGGTAGGCGAGCCGGCGTTTGAGCACGGTCACGAACAGCACGGCAGCGATGCGGGCGATGCGCATGGGCGGGACTATGGCAGGGAGGGGGAGGCGGGAAGGGGTGGGGGTCCGGGGTCATGGTCGCTCACCCCTCAGCAAGCGCCGGTGGACGCAGGAGGAGTTCGAGCAAAGCGAGGCCGGGTGCGGGCGCCGGACCCATGATCCTCCTCACTCGCATCCAAGCACGAGCCCGACATGCTCCATCACCATGTCGCACCTGCTCCTCATCCTCGTGTTGTTTTCCGACCCCAGCGGCGAGAAGTCCGCGCAGGTGATGACGGAGGAGCTGGCCCGCATCGGCGGCAAGCAGGTCGAGGTGGTGATGGGTGCCGACGCGATCAAACGGCTCGAAGCCATGGGCATGAAAGTGCAGGATCTGGTGATCTCGCCGACCCTGGCCAATCACCTGACCGCGAGCGAGAAGGAACTGGTGATCATCCGCCTGGACCGCCGTAGTTCGGGTGGAGATGAAGTCCTGGAGAGCCGGGTCTGGAGTGGTGGCCGGACGGAAAGCCACGTCGCCATCGCCGGCAAGGGCGGCGATCCATTGTCGAGCGCCCTGAGCGGCATCATTCAGGTCATCGGCCCGCGCCTGCCCACCGCCCCCGACAGCGCGCCCAGCAACGAGGACGCAGAACTAGCGACCTTGGCCGAAGCCAAGGAATGGAAACTCCTCGCCGAGCGCCTCGAACTCAGGCCGGAAAAGGATCCGCGTCAGCTTTATTATCTCGTGCTGGCGCGTGCGCGTCTCGGCCAGCCCGATGAGGCGCGGGCCGCGCTGGCCACCATGCGCACCACCTATCCGGCGCATTTCCTGACCCGTGCCGCCGATTCGGTGATCACCACCAGCGCTGCCAAGACCAACGTCGAAACGCCGGCCGCCAACGCTCCGGCGCGTCCCGATGAGGGCGGCAACACCCTCCGCGATGGGCCGGCCGCACCACGCGACGACGGCAGCAACGTCTTGCGGTAGGTAGGCTGCGGCTTGCGCCGGTGTCCGACGTCGCGACGGAGCGCCGCTCGCCGCGCGGGGCGCGCGGTCCCCGCGAAGCGCGGGGATCGGTCACCTGCGACGCTGGCTGCGCCAGCGTGTTTTTGCGGGGCGCAAAAACCAAGCCTGGTCCCCGCTCGCGCGCGCAGGCGCGCTCGGGGGATCGTTGTTCGCGGGCTCTGCCCGCTACGCCCGCCAAGGGCTGCGCCCTTGGATCCGCCGGAGTTGGTGATCGGGGGAGGAGCGGCGCGGAAAACGCTTGGGGTAGGCGTGGTTCACTTCGCTTTGGGAGGATCTGTCCGCTGCGCCTGTCGCCGTCGATGAGCGGCGATGCCTTGGGCCTCAGCGTCGTAGTAGACCGATCAGGATCATTCCGACTGTGATGACGATGGCGGCGCTGCGGCCGTCGCTGGGCTGCAATTGCAGCGCGGCGATGAGCAGCAGGGCGCCCATGATCGGCAGCAGCGGAAAGTCCGGCTGACGTCGCGCCGCCAGGGCATCGATCTTTTCCGGCAGACCGCGGTAGGCCTTCCATACCTCCTTGGCTTCCGCCAGCAGATTGCGCAGTTGTCCACGCAGCGTGGTCAAGCGTCCCAGGCGCGGACGTACCAGATCGAGCAGGTTGTTGCCGGGAACCAGCTCCATGCACACGCCTTCGATGAGGCTGGTGGCACGGCTGAGCAGGACGGTGTGCTGGGGAAAGACGATGCCGTCCATGCGCCTGAGGAATTCATGGATCTTCGCGCCCAGTTCCGCCTGACGCCGTGAGCCCTTGAAGCTTTGCGGATCGAGGTGCGCCAGGCTGTCGTAGACCTCCCGCGCCAGCCCTTTGAGGTGCGTGCGATCAGCGGTCGGGAGGGCCCAGCCGAGTTCGGTCAGGACATCGACCATGCCATCGGTGTCGTTCTCGCGCAGGCGATCCAGGAAGCGTCGGTAGAGCTCGGTCTCGCGTCGGCTGATGGCAGAGGTCATCCCGAAATCGATGAGCCAGAACCGCCCCTCATCATAGAGCAGATTGCCGGCGTGCGGATCAGCGTGGAAGAAACCGGCATCGAGCAGCATGTAGAGGAAGCTGTCGATCAGCACGTCGGCGAGGCGTCGCCGCTCGGTCTCAGCGAGGGCGGAGAGGTCGAGTTGGCCGAGCGTGATGCCGCCGGCGAACTCCATCACCAGGACCTTCTCTCGCGTATGCGCCCACTGCACCTTGGGCACCGAGAGGCCGAAACCGGCCAGACCCGGGCGCAGGCGATCAGCGGCCGAACCCTCATGCAGGTAGTCCTGCTCCTCACGACTGGTGCGTTCGATCTCCTGGTAGATACGCGCCAAGGGCCACCCGCGCAGGACCAGCCCGAAGAGTTGCAGGGCGAGGCGCACGATCCACAGATCCGCGGCGACCGAACGCGGCAGCTCGGGGTATTGGACCTTCACCGCCACCATGGTGCCGTCGATCAGCCAGGCACGATGCACCTGACCGAAACTCGCCGCGGCCAGGGCGACCTCCTCGACACGCTGCAGGTGGTCCCCGGTGCGACCCTCGTAGGCATCATCGAGCACTTGCCGCACCACGGCGAACGGGCGTGCCGGAGCCTGGTCGCGCAACGGCGCACAGGCATCGACATAGGCGAGCGGAAACACATCGGGGCGGCTCGCGACGAATTGGCCCAGCTTGATCAGCAAGGCCCCATGGCGTCGCGCATGGGCCGCGAAGAGCTGAGCACCATGCCGATCAAGCCATCGTCGCCACGCCCTCCCAGGGGCGCGCCAGACCTTGTTCAAGAGGATGACGCCAACGTATTGCGGTGTCAGCCATGCCAACAAACCGAGCCCTGCGCACACGCGCGACAACAACATGATCAGTCCGCGGCGTCGGCCGCGGACTCCTTGGCGATGGCAGGCACTGGCGGATCAGACCGGTTTGACTGGTTCGTCGCTGTGACGAGCGCGCTCGTCGCTGCGGCGGTCACGTTCGTCGATGGCCGCGAGCCCGGCCTGCAGGACGCTGCGTGCCGCTTGGCGGAGGTGGCTGGCGACATCCTTGCCGAGGACCCGTTCCTCCATCGCCTGCGCAGCGTGGCGCAGATGGGTATGGGCATCCTTGATCTTATCGCAGGCTTCCATGGCGGTGACTCCTGGCGGGACCATACCTTGGCCCAGGAACGCGCCAGTCATGCTTGGGATCGTTGTTCCACACCGGATGGACAGCCGTGCGAGGTGCGAGGTGCGAGCCTTGCGCCAACTTCGCACCGCGAGCGGAACGAGCGATCGCACTTCGCACGGCTATCCCTGCTGTGGAAACGACGAACCCGGAGGCAGAGCCTCCGGGTTCGCGCTGACGTCCTTGGGCGGCGCCGTGGTCGTCTCCCGCCTCAGCGGGCGAAGAACTCGATGACCTTCTGGATGTCGACCTGGAAGGGCACCTGCTCGGAGGTCAGCAGGCTCTCGACGGTGACGGTCAAGGTGTCGAGATCGACCTTGAGGTTGGCCGGACGTTCCAGCACGGGCGCATTCACCGTGACGCGCAGGTCTTCGCGGTTGCGAGCCTTTTCGCGCACACTGAAGGTCGAGCCGGCCTTGAGCACCTGACCGGGGCTCTTGGCGCGGTGGCCAGCGAGCATCACGTTGCCGTGACCGATGAGCTGACGGGCGGCGGGCATGGTGCGGGTCAGACCCGCACGCCAGACCAAGTTGTCGAGACGCGACTCAAGCAGCTGGAGCAGGTTGCGACCGGTGTCGCCGGGCATGCGGTACGCCTTGTGGTAATACTGCAGCAGGCCGCGCTCGGTCAGGCCGTAATGGAAGCGCAGCTTCTGCTTTTCCTTCAGGCGCTGGCCGTACTCGCTGATCTTGAACTGGCGTTTGCCAGCAGCGGCTTGTCCTGGGGGATTAGGCCGACGTGCGGCGGTCTTGGTGGTCAGACCGGGCAGTTCGGTTCCGATGCGGCGGATGATGCGCAAGCGCGGGCCGGTGTAACGGGCCATAAGGGAAACTCCTAAGAACCGATGGTCTCGCCCGTAGAGTGGACAAACCTCACCGGAGGCGCGGAAGAATGTGGCCGACCATCCGATTGCAAGGTAAAAGGTACTGGCCGCCACCGCTCAAGACGCGGCATGCCCGCAAGCTGGGAGTGCCGGGAACGGACAGGTCTGAAAGGCTCTCGGATTCGAGCACGTAAGACTCGACGCTGGCCGGAACTGGCGCTTGCGTCCTACCTATGGCGCTCAATAGTCCCCCGCCGTGTGACGCAGCTGTAAATTCGCTCTCCATCAATCCCGTTTGAGAAAGTAGCATCATGCGCCCAGTCTCACTGATCCTCGCCCTGCTGGCTGCCGGCCACTGCGCCATCGCTGCCGAAGCGACCCCGCCAGCCGGCGAGCCGACGCCACCGGGCACCGACCTGCTGGGCAACCCCGAGGTCTCCGTCAGCAAGGCCGAGGCCGAGGTGCTGGTCGAGCAGGGCAAGCAGGCGATGGTCGATTCGAATGAGAATCCCAGGCGCAGCGTCGATGCGGCGGTCTCCTTCTCCAAGGCGCTCAGATACTACGAACAGACCGGCGACACCGACAAGATCTGCGATCTGGAAGCGAACATCTTCTGGTGCAAGAAGCGTATGAATCTCGAGGACGTCAAGGCGTTCGTGGCGCAGAAGAGCGGCGACAAGACGGTCGTCGCGGCGCTGGCCAAGGCCGATCAGGTTGCGAGCAAGGAGGTCTCCAAGGACAAGGCCGAGGAATACTTCGTGCGTGCCGAGAAATTCGCTGCCGCCAATCCGGACAAGTTCGATCTGATTTCGGTGCGCTACTTCGAGGTCGCTGAACGCTTCGTCGGCACCGAGACCGGCATCAAAGCCCAGAAATTGAGCCTGTCGGCGCAACAGAATCAGATGAAGCAGATCAAGGCGGCGCAGGAAGCGCAGCGCGAGACGCTCTTCAGCAAACCCACTACCACCGCCGGCAAGATCAGGCAATCCGCCCTGCCGAGCCTGGAGACCCAGAAATCCTCGATGAGCACCATCCGTTCGCTCTACAAGGCGGACTTCGCGAAAAAGAAGCCGAATCAGAAGGTCAACCTGCTGAACAAGTTGATGGATCAGGCGCGCACCACCAAAGACGACCCGACCATGCTGCATGGTCTGTTGACCACGGTGATCGATCTCGGCATGGATTGTCAGGAATTCTACTCGGTGATCTATGCCTGCGACCTGATGGCCGCCAACTTCATCGATGTCGACGCCAAGGCGCAGAAGAAGACCGCGTTTGGCAAATCGAAGAACACCACGGTGCTGGCGATCCTCAAGCTGATCGACAATCCGGAGGACGCCGAAGCCAATACCACGGTGGCGAAATATTTCTGCTACGATGCGCAGAAATGGGACCTGGGCATTCCTTTGCTGATGCACGGCGCGGACGCTGACCTCAAAGCGCTGGGCGAAATGGAGATGCTCAAGCCGGAAGGCGTGGCACAGCAGGTCGAACTTGGCGACAAGTGGTACGACATCGGCAAGAAGGGTCGCAAGGGGACGCCGACGCTGGAAGGCCCGATGTCACGAGCTCTGCACTGGTACCAGCTGGCCGAGAAGAAGATCACCGGCATCAGCAAGGATCGCATCGCCAAACGGATGGACGAGATCGACAGCTACCTGCCGATGACCAACCTGAATTACGACAACCTCACGGCCAAGCAGTGGGACCGCCTGAAGGGCGGCACGGTGGTGGCCTCAGCCTCGCGCGACCGCAACGACACCGGCCTGCGCCTGTCACCGGGCAAGAAGTACCGCGTGGTGCCGCACCCCACTGACACCTGGCAGCCGTCGACGTACTACAGCAGCTCCAACCAGAAGAGCGTGACCTGGAAGGGCGCCAGCCGTACGTACACCATCGGTGGCACCACCGTTTCTTATGGACCGCCGGGCGACTTCATGGAAGGAGCCTTGGTGATGCAGATCGAGAACGGCAAGTGGTTGAAACCGGGCCTGGTCGAGGGCGATGGCAAACTCTGGCTCGGGCCATTCAGCGACTACAGCTGGGGTGCGGGCGGCAAAGGCGAGATCCGCTGCAAGATCATCGCCGCCGACGACGAATGATCATGATCTGAGAGGATCGACGCCTTGGTGTTTCGCGCAGCCATGACTTCCGGTCATGGCTGTTTTTTTTGGCAAGCAGCGCGCCTCAAGCAGACGCGAGTGAACCTCAGGTTGCCTGGTTGCGCTCCGCCCGGGTCGGCATGACGACCAACAGCCACATGCCGAGAATACCGAAGCCGAGCGCCGCCAGTGGCGGGAGCGCGCCCAGCACCTCCGACCCGCCGGCCCGGTCGATCACCACCAAGCCACCATTGTGGCCTGCATGCAGCAGCATGCAGGGGATCACCGAACGGTAACGCAGTGCCAGCACCGCCAAGGCCACGCCGAGGACCATCTGGGGGAGGAAACGATAGGGCGACATGTGCAGGCAGGCGAAGAGGAATGCTGACAACAGCACGCCCCCCGTGGTGCCGACGCCGCGTTTCAGGCCAGAGAGCAGGGTGCCGCGACAGAGCAATTCCTCGCAGATGCCGGGGATGATCGCCAGACACAGCAGTTCGACCACCAGGCCGTAGTCACGCAACTCGGCGAAGATGGCTTCGATCGCGGTGGTGTCTCCTGGTGGCGGTGTCGGCTGCAGATTGCCGATCGCCGAACTCAGGAGGATGGCGAAGGGAATGGCGGCGAGCGCCCGGGTGATGCCCTGACCTGGCGGACGGGCGAGTCCCAGCACCGTCGCCGGGCGATAGGCGCCCAGCCAGCAATGCAGCACGGCTGGCCCGGCGACGAACAGCAGCAGCGGCCCGGCGGCCAGGAGCGGCGCGGGAGCTCCGAGGAACAGACCCGCGCCCATGGTCATGCCGGCGACGGCGACGGCGTAGACGCCCATCGCCTCCAGACCATTGGGCACGGCGGGAGCACGGCCCCAGGTGCGGAAACGCCCCCAGCCAGCACGGACCAGGCCGGGATAACAGAACCGTTCTTCTTCCAGCAGGCGCGTCGCCCACGCCACCACCACGGTGGCGAGGGCGATCGATGCGCCGGTGGAGACCAGCAGATGGAACCACGGCACGGCATGTCCCTGAAGGCACTCCTTCAGCGCCAATACCGAGCCGGTGATGGGAATCAGATCGAGCGCCAGGTTCGGGCGGGTATCCGGCACCGCCGCCACCATCGCGGCCACCAGCACCACCAGCAGCATCGGCGAGAGATAGTTCTGCGCCTCCTTGGCGCTGGCCGCCACTCCGGCCAGCGCGAGCGACAGGGCCCCCATGGTCAAGGTCAGTGGCAAGAGAACGCCCAGGCAGAGGGCGAAGGTCCCCACCCCGGTGCTGAGAGTGTCTCCCATGGTGGCACCTGCGCTGGCGAACTGACGAACCACCAGCGCCATGGTGATGCCGAGGGAGGTGAGATTCAGCAGCACCGACACCACCGCCGCGGTGCAGGTCACCAGCAGCTTGCCGAGAAACAGATCGCGCCGACGCACCGGCCACGAGAGCAGGCTTTCAAGCGTACCACGCTCGCGTTCGCCGGCGATCAGATCGATCGCCGGATAGAAGGCGCCGAGCGCGGCGAAGACCACCAGGATCATCGGGATGATGCCGGCGAAGCGCGTGCGCATGGTCTCGGCCGGGGGCGCCAGCGGTCGGGTGTCGATGAGCAGGGGCGAGAGGTCGTGCTCGCTCAGGCCGGCGTTGCTCAGCCGTGCGAGAATCAATTCGCGGCGGTAGCGGTTGGCGGCCGAGTCCATCGCCTGCTGGGCGCGATCGCCGTGCACATGCGCATTGTCATACGTGGCGAACCAGCGTACCGGGCCGCCACCAGGACGCGGAACCTGGATGACCACGCCGGCCAGATCATCGGCGCGCAGCAGGACCAGCAGCCGTTCACGCGCGAGTTGCGCGCGTTGCTCATGGTCGGGCGCGCGATCGTGGTCCTCGATGCGATCCAGGGCCTGCAATTCCAAGGCCGCGATGCGCAGGGTGATGACCGTCCGTTGCGACACGTCGCTCGCCAGCGCCTGGGCCTGCGGGCGCTTGGGGATGGCGCCTGGTGGGCTCGGGCTGACGCCTTGATCGGCTTCCTCGTCGCTGACGGCCAACAGTTCAGCCACCCGCTGCGGCAGGTCGATCAGGGCGATGCGTGGGGGCGGCGCCTGGTGGGCCTGGGTGAGCTGCACCACCTGGACCATGAACAGGGCGATGAAGGGATAGAGCAGCGCCGGCAGGACGACATTGACGAACAGGGTCCGGCGGTCGCGCAGGATCTCCAGACCGTCCTTGCGGAAGACGTGCAGCACATGGCGGACATTCACGCGTGGTCACCACTGGGGTCGGGGATGATGACGTCCGGAACCACCGCTGTTTCCACCGCCGCGATCGATCCCTGCTGGAGATGGGCATGCACCGCCGCCTCGAAGCCTTCGCCCACTCCGAGCCCGCTTGGGACCCCATCGAACACCACCCGCCCCTGGCGCAGCACCAGCATGCGGTCGGCGCACAGCTCGACCTCGCGCAGCACGTGCGTGGCGATCAGGATCAGGCGTCCAGGGCGCCGGGCCGCCAGCACCGCATCGACCAGCGCGCGCGCGGCCAGCACATCCAGGCCGGTGGTGGGTTCGTCCAGCACCAGCAGATCCGGGTCCGGCAACAAGGTGCGGGCGAGGTTCACGCGTTGGAGTTGACCGGTCGACAGCCCTTCCAGGCGTTGGTCGAGAAACGCGTCGAGAGCGAAGGTATGGGCCATTTCGGCGATGCGGCGATCGAGCGTCACCCCGCCGAGATCGAAGAAGCCCCCGACATAGCGCAGCAGTTCGCGACCAGTCAGACGCTGATAGATGCGCGTCGTCGACGACAGATAGGCCAAGCGCCGTCGGATGGCCTCGGCCTGGGTGCGGGTATCCAGACCAGCGACCAGCACCTGGCCGGCGTCGGGCATCAGGAGGGTGGTGACCAGGCGCAGGAGCGTGCTTTTACCCGCACCATTGGCGCCGATCAGCGCACAGACCCCGGCCGCGAGCTCGACCGTGATCCCGTCCACGGCCCGCACTTCCCCACGACCCCGGTCGTAAAACGATTTTGTGACCGCAGCGAGGCGCAGCATGGCGGAACTATCATGGCTTCACCGCAGGTGCCAGGGGGGGACCACATGTTGCCCGCAAACGAGAGCTGCTCGCCTGGGTATAGACCTGGTCCTCTCGCGATGAGGCTGCCGGACGATGACCTGGAACTAGCCATGGTTGTGGGGCTCAGGCCGCACCGCTAGGGTCTGGACCTGTCATGATCCCGCCCTCCCTTCCAGGCCATCCGCATGTGACCAAGGGTCGCCCATGTCAGGTCCAGTGATGCCGATGGAGGGCTTGCCCGCATTGATCGAGCGCGCCCGTAGTGGGGACCAGGCGGCCTTCCACGACCTGGTCGCCAGCACCGTCGGCGACCTGCGTCTGTTCATCGCCTCTTATGTCCCGACCGCCGCCCTGGGCGATGCGCTGCTGCGGGAAACCTATGCCGCCATCCGCCGCGAACTGCCGCGCTGTCCAAAGGACGAGGCCTATGCCTGGATGTGCCGTACCGCCGGCACCCTGGTCGGCATGCGTCTGGCCGACGCCGCGCGCGGAGCCCTCGCGACCAAGGATCCGTTGTCGCACATCATCGCCCAGAACGGCGCCGAGACGCTCTCGCTCAACGCCGAGGGCGCCAATCCGGCCGCGAGTGAACTGGCGAAGCGTTTGCAGATGCAGCCGCCGTCGCTGCGGCAACTGCTGCAACGCCATTACCACGATGGCCTGACCGTCGCCAGCATCGCGCTGAAACAGGGCTTGGTTGAGAGCGAGGTGGCCCAGGCGCTGATGTCCGCGCGCGCGCGTATGGACTGGACCGGCGTGGCCGAGGTCGGGGACACCGCCGACCACACCTTTCCCAGCCTGGTGGAAGACTTCCTCACCGGCACCCTGGTGCCCGATACCCGCGCCCTTCTGGTCGCTGGCGTCATGCACGATCCGCAGCGGGCGACCCAGTTCGAACGCCAGGTGCGGCTTCATCTGCTGCTCCAGGTATTGTTGACGCCGATGGATGCCGCCCAAGTGAAGGAGTTCGTCGCCGCGTTGCCTTCGCACCAGGAGAGCAGCCGCCTGATCGTGCCGCCACGCGCCTCCAAAGGTGGTGTCAAGCGGACCACCTCACGGGTGCTGAATCCCCGCAAACCTCCAGCGGGGTCACGTGGTCCCGGCGAATCCGCCTTACGCCCTGGGGAGACCACCCGCACCCGCCGCCAGATTACCGAGACCGGTAGCGAGAACCGCGGCTTCGTCCCCGGCACCAGCGGCAGCCGGGCGGCAGTCGCCACCGCGGATGACGACTTCGGCGAGGACGCCCCGCCGCCGCAGAACCGCATGCCGCTCTATGGCGGAGCCGGCGCGGCGATCATCGGGGTGTTCGCCCTGATCATCCTGTTATGGCCTGCGGCCCCCGTGGCGGTGGGCGAGCTTGCGGCGGCGCCGACTCCCGTCATCACGGCGCAGGGCGATCCCTCCTTCGCCCTGATCAATGAGGTGGAAGGCCAGGCGGCGATCCGTCATCAGGGCCTGAGCCGGGTGGCGACCGTGGGTGACGCCCTGGCGACAGGCGATGGTCTGGAAGTGGATGGATCGGGGTCCCTGGGTGCGCTGATCGCGGATCAGGTGCGGGTGACGCTGCGTGCGGACGGGAGGATGAGCGGCATCGAGCTCACGGGCACGGTGCTCGCTCTCCAGGTCGCGCGCGGCCGGATGCAGATCGATCATCGGCGCGGCTCGCGAGTCACGCAGGTGGTTGCCCACACGCCGCAGGGATTGGTGACGCTGTCCGATGCCAGTGCGCTCGTCGAGGTGGTCGATGGCGTCACGCGGGTCCAGGTCGGGCGTGGCAAACCGCAGGTTGCACGCACGGGTGGCGCCGGCGTGGTGCAGACCAAGGCCGGCGACGTGGTGGTAGTGCGCGCCGGTAGCGATCCCGCCATCGATGGCGGGGGTGCATTCGTACGCGGCATCAATTGCGGACAGGGCGTCGTCACCATCGACCGCAATCAATGGTTGTCCCTGGCGGAAGCGCAGGGTGCCGGTCTGACCCTGAGCCCGGGGACGCGGCTCGGCGAGCCCATCCAGATCAGCGGTGTAGGAATGGACTTCGACAACAAACGCATGCTCGACACCGGCCTCGTCGGCGACGGTGGCCGCGTCGGCCTCACCCAGGTGCTGCCTAATGGCGACTACGACCTGTCGTTGTGGATCGCCGGCCGTGAAGGAGTCCTGCTCGACCAGGTGGCTATCACCGCCGGCGGAGCACCGTTGGCGCTGGGGCCCGCCGTGACGAAGGCCGACCGCTGGCGGCGTCTCGGGCCGTTCCGCCTGCGCGTGACCCGCGGGCTGGTCGATCTGCAGGTGAGCGGATTGGGCCTGGCGCACCTCGCCGGTTTGGAACTCGACGCCGCCGGGCCGCTCGATGGATCCCTGCCGCCGATGATCCTGATCACCGATCCGGCCGCGGGAGCGAGCGTACCCGCACTCGATATCGCCATTCGCACCCGCAGCGAGGCGCCAGGCGGCATCGCCAAAGTAGCGTTCTACCAGCAGGACCAGCTGCTCGGTGAAGTGCTCACGCCGCCCTACACCTTCATCTGGCGGGCGCCGGCGCCGGGGCCTTTCGCACTCAGTGCGGTGATCACCGACGCGGCGGGGGCCAGCAGCCGCTCCCAGGTGATCAGCGGAATCATCCAGGACCTCGCGCAGTCTCGTGGCCTGATGCGCGAGATCTGGCGCAGCGTCGGTGGTGCCACGGTCAATGAACTCCGTGGCCATCTCGCCAGTCCGGCCACGGAGACCGTGTTGGTGGCGGACACCGACCAGCGCCTGAGTGGCGGCGAATTCGGTGCACGCTTCCGTGCCCTGGTCACCCCTCCGGCCGACGGAGACTACGTCTTCGAGGTGCTCAGCGACGACGGCAGCGAAGTGTGGCTCTCGCCTGACGAGGATCCCGCCCACCGCCGCCTGGTGTGTTCGATCGCCGGGTTCGTCGATGCCGGGCAATGGGACCGCGATCCCAGCCAACGTTCATCACCAGTGGCGCTCAAAGGTGGTCAGCGCTGTTTCCTCGAGGTGCTGTACAAACAAGGTGGCGGCAACGCGCACCTGCAGCTCGGCTGGGTCCGTTCCGATGGCGTCACCGAGCGTCCGATTCCCCGTGATCTCTTCACTCCAGTGGTTCTCGGTGGACCGATCGCACCACCGCAGATGGGGAAACCCGACGCGGTCCGGACCCCGGTGGGCGCCGGCGCCAGCGCAGCGCCTGCTGTCAAAGCACGGGTAGTACCAGCGGTGCCCTCGGGACCGCTGCTGCAGGGAGCCGTCGCCGTCTCGGAAGCGGTCGCCAACCTCAGCGATCTCGGGTCCAGCGATTGGGTCCACTATGGCATCAGGGACGCGGCTTCGGTCACGCGGCGCAGCGGTGGCAGCGAACTGCTCAGCATCGCCCGCACCGCCGACGGCGAACCGATCCAGCGCTACGACAACAACCGGACGCGTTTCGGTTGGAGCAATGGAACGCCCACGGCCGTTGCCGCCGCCACCTCGACCGGATGGTTCACCGGCAATGGCGGCAAGGGCTTTACCTTCACCGCTCCCGCCGATCCCGTGCTGCGTCGCCTGATGGTGTGGGTCGGCGGCCATGACACCCACGGCATCTTCACCGCCACGCTCAGCGACAACAGCACGCCGCCGTATCGCGACGATAGCATCACCATCGGCGGCGGCGACGGGTGGCACTGTTACACCCTGCTCTACCGGTCCAAGGATCCGGGGGCGAAGCTGACCATCAGCTACAGCTCCGACAAGGCCAACGGCGGGAATATCACCCTGCAGGCGGCAGCACTGAGCGAGTACGGCGAAGGCAAACCGCGTTTCATCAAGGGCATCAATTTCAATGGCGACGCGGCGGTGATCGCCGGCAACGCATGGACGGCACAGAAGGATGCCGAGCTGGCCGGCCTGGTGGTCCATAATGGGCGTCGCCAGAGCGTGCTGGGGGAGCCGATCCCAGCCGTCGAGCCAGCGATGAAACCGATGCTGCGCAGCGGCGTCGCCGGCAAGGGCAACGAACTGGAGATCCACGACCGCCTCCCCAACGGTCGCTACGAGGTGACGCTGTTCGTGACCGAGAACGGGGTCGCTAACAGCCGCTTGTTCGACGTGACGATCAACGACGCCGTGCTGAAGGACGTCGGCCAGTTGCCGAAGAACGGCTGGGCGGCCTACGGCCCGGTGACCGCGACGGTGGTCAAAGGCGTGTTGTCGCTCACCGCCAAGGGCAAGAAGGGTTCACCGCAACTGATGGGGATGACGGTATTCGCGGCGGCGGAGGCCGGAGGGCCATGGACGAATGCCTTCCCCGCCGGTTGGGCACAGCGTGTACCAGGGACCATCCTCTTCGCCAATTTCGATCGCGGTGACGAGGGTGTCGCCTTCCATGAACGCGACCAACGGCCACGCAATTCCTTCTACCGCCCGGAACCGGTCGGCATCAATCAGTACTCCGATGCCCCGGTGATCGCCTACGTCGCCGATGGCGAATGGCTGCGCTACACGCTCGCGGTTGCCGAGCCCGGCACCTACACGGTCACGGTGAAGTACGCCAAGGCCAACGGGTCCGACACCCGCAATGCACGCGTGGAGGTCGAAGTCGATGGCAAGGCCTTCGGGGAAGCGTTGCGCCTGGAGGACACCGGGCGATGGGATGCCACCAAGACCTTGACCAGCGCCGGCGTCCAGCTCAGCGCGGGCATTCATGATTTGCGCATAGTGTTCCGTGGCGAGCAGGACGAGATCGGGGACTTCTGGTCGATGGAAATCCTCCGCCGGTAGCTGCGGCTTGCGCCTGTGCCCGACGTCGCGGCGAAGCGCCGCTCGCCGCGCGGGGCGCGCGGTCCCCGCGCAACGCGGGGATCGGTCACATGCGACGCTGGCTGCGCCAGCGTGTTTTTGCTGCGCACTGTTTTGCAAATCAGCAAGCCTGGTCCCCGCTCGCGCGCGCAGGCGCGCTCGGGGGATCGTTGTTCGCGGGGCGCTGCCCCGCTACGCCCTGCCAAGGGCTCTGCCGCCCCTGGATCCACACTGGTCGTTGGTGGGGGTGACGGGTGTGGTGATTCGGAAGACGTCGCACCTTGCACCTCGCACCTCGCACCTCGCACTTCTGACACGACTCAAGCCGGGCGGCTTTCGATCAGGGGATTGCCGCGGAGGCCGGCGTGCTGCGCTAGGGCGAGAACGGCTAGGCTGGCCTCGGTGACGACCTGCTGCCACTGGGCTTCGCCCTTGGCGATGCGGTCGAGGTCGTTCTCCAGGCGGGCGGTGAAGGCGAGGTCGATGAAGTTGCCGGCGTAATGGCGGACCAGGAAGTCGGTCACCGCCATGCCCAGGTCGGTGGCGAAGAGTTTGCGCTGTTTTTCGCCGACATAGCCTCGTTCGAGGACCGTACGCATGATCGCCGCGTACGTCGATGGCCGGCCGATGCCTTCCTTCTCCAGCTTCTTGATCAGCGAGGCCTGGGTGTAGCGCGGCGGGGGTTTGGTCACCCGCTGCTGCGCGTCGAGGTCCTTGAGGTCGACCGCGTCGCCCGGCGACAACATCGGCAGTTCGCCGGCGAACTCGTCGTCGTCGTCCTTCCTGGCTTTTTTTCCGCGTCCCTTCTTCGCTCCGTCTTTGCCCGTTTCGTCGGTCTCGTCACCGCCGGTGAGTTTGCGCCAGCCATCGAACAACACGACCTTGCCCTTGGCCTGGAAGATGCCCATCGCCTGCGCGGCCTTGCCTGCGACCAGCCAGGAGTCGGGCGCGCAGGCGATGTCGATGGTGGTGAGCTGGTCGCGGCCGCTCGCCATCTGGCTGGCGATGAAACGGTTCCAGATCAGCTGGTAGAG
>JANPIY010000620.1:0-3354 GCA_031425255.1 Planctomycetota bacterium | reverse complement strand
CCATTCGGCGAATTCCTCGAGCACCGGATCGATGTCGCTCTCGCGCAGATGGCGTGGCAGGGCAAGGTAGTCGCGGTAGCCATCCGCGGCCGCGTCCGCATCGACCAGGTCGTGGCGCATGGCCTCGAGCAGGAGCAGTTCCGCTGGCGCGAAGCAGCGGTGCGGCTGGGCGAGGAAGGTGGCGCGATCGCAGCGTCCGAGGAGATAGTTCGCGCGGTACCACGGTCGCTGCTGGTCCGCGTAGCGGTTGAGGGCCAGTGCGCGGTGGCAGCTTTCGCTCACGGCCTGGTCCTCACCTGACAGCAGCGCGCGGATGAATGGCGCGATCACGAAGTGCCCGAAGGTGAATTTCTGCTGGTGGTAGGCGAGGGCGTCGTCGGCGGCGAAATGCGCGCTGGCCCCCGCGAGGTCGCCGGCGCGCGCCGCCCGTACACCAGCCAGGAGGCGCGGCCATTCCCGCAGCGAGTTGATCGCCGGCGCCAATGCGCTCGCCTCGGTCAATTGTCGACGCGCCATGAATGCCGTGATGCGGGTGGCGAACAGCAGCGACGGGTCGTCGTGCGCGGTGAGCCCGGGGCCGGCGAACAAAGCAATGCGACAGGCCATGTCCGGATCGGTGGTGGCCCGCGCGGCCTCGGCGAAGCGGCCGGCCGCCAGCAGCAGCGAAGCGTGATGTTCGCCCAGCAGCAATGCCTCCTCGGCACGGCCCTCTTCGACCATGCACCAGCTGGGCTCGCCGGCGGCCAATGAACGATTTTTACGGCGGCATTCCTCGAAACGGCCCATGCGCTTCATCAGCCAGCGCTCATAGATCGGACGATCACCGAAGCGCTCCAGCGCCTCTTCCGCTCTGCCCAGGGCGATCAGGGCGTCGACCACCGGCGGCTGTTCGCCGTAGTGTTCGATGATCTCGGTGAAGCGGCCGATGGACCGTGCGGCATCAGCCCCCAGTGAACGTGCCAGGGAGTGGTCGGGCAGCAGGCGTCGCTGCAGGTCGAGGTAACGCAGGAGCACGTCAGCGGGTGCGCGCCCCATGCGCCGCATCATGCGCTCGCACCAATACTGCGCCATGCGGTCGACCACCTCGCCGTCCGCCTGGGGGCGGATCTTTTCGCAGGCCGAGACGAAGCTGTCGTCATCCTCCGGTGCCGCACGGTGGGCCAGCTCCAGGGCAGCGCGCAGGACCATGCCGGACTCGAGGAGACCGGCGAAGTCGCGACGCGCCCCGGCGGCGTCGCCGAGGCGGAGGCGGCACATACCACTGCGCATGAGCGCCTGCTCGCCCAGTGCGGTGCGGGGATGGGAGGTCGACACGCGCGCGTATTCGTCGATGGCTCGTGGATAGTCGGCGCTGGCGACGAAGACGTCGCCGAGGGCGGTCGCGGGCAGTCTGGCCGGAACCCCCAGCGGGAAGACCGCCACGCTCTCGAAGATCTTGCCGGGATCGTAGGCGAACAGCGCGAAATAGCCGCCGGTGAGAGGGAACGGCGCGACGTAGCTGCACGCCGCACGTCCGTCGACGTACAGCGTCATACGATCGCCGACCACCTCCATGCGCACGCGGTAGGCGTGCCCGCGCACCTGTCGCAGCGCCTCGTTGCGCGCGACATACTGGTCGTCGTGTTTGATGGCCGACACGCACCCGTCCCATTCGCCGGTGGCGCAGCGGTAGGTGACGTCCTCGGCGGTGCGGATCGGCGCTCGGGCCCAGCCGATGGCGAGATCGCCGAGCACGGCGTCGGTTTCCACCCGCGCCACGATCTCGATGGCGGTATCACCGTCGCAGCGTTGCGCGCAGGCCAGGATGTTGCGCCTGGGCGCGGTCGAGCGGAGGCCGCCGGCGACCTCTGCGAACCCGCCGTGGACGATACTCCAGCGCTCACTCCATCCCGCGGCGAAGCGTTCCTCGAACACCGGGGTCCCCCAGGTCGCACGTTCCTTCAAGCGCTCGCCGATGAGCGCGAGCAGGAGGGCGACGACCAGTGAGGTCACGACGGTGACCGCGACCACCGCCCGGGCATGCCGACGCAGCCAGCGCACCGCCCGTATCGGCAAGGATTGGGGATGGGCCGCCACCGCCAGCCCGGCCTGGAAGGCGCGCAGGTCGGCGACCATGCTCGGGGCGTCGGCGTAACGCCCCCCCGGATGCGCTGCGAGGGCCTTGAGGGCGATGGCGAGCAGCGCGCTAGGCACGCTCCGCCGTTCCGTGGCGTTGGGCGGCAACATCTCACCCTGCGACTTGCGCCGCAGCAGCTCCCGTGGGTCCATGTCCGTGGGCGGCAGCGGTGGACGCAGCAGCAGCGCATCGAAGAGGGTCGCACCCAGACCGTAGAGATCGGAACGCGCGTCGACCGGCTCGCCGCGCAGCTGCTCGGGGCTGGCGTAGAGCGGTGTGCCGTGACTGGCGATGCGTGGCTCAGGCGAATCCTCGGCGCTTCCCCAGTCGGCGAGCATGGCCTCCCCGAAGCGCCCGAGCATGAGGTTGCCGGGTTTGACATCATGGTGGCGGACGCCACGCGCATGGGCGAAGGCCAACGCCTGTCCGACGGCGATGAAGACCGTCACGACATCGTTGATGTCGGCGATCAGCGCATGCCGCTGCTGCGGCGTCGAGGCGGCGATGGCCTCCTCCAACGAGATGCCTTCGACCCGCTTCATGATGAAGTAGAGCCGGCCATCGAGGTCCCGGCCGAGATCATGCACCGGCAGGACATTCGGATGTTCGAGCGCAGCGGTGAGGCGGGCCTCGGCCAGGAACATCGTCACATAGCCGGCGTCGGCAGCCACGTCGGCATGCAGGATCTTCATCGCCGCGAGGCGGCCGAGGTCGACGTCGGTGACGGCGAAGACCTCGGCGCTGCCGCCCACACCGAGGCGCTCGCCGATCTGGTAACGCCCAGGGCGTCCGACCAGATCCGATCTCATGCCCACCGCCGCGGGCACTCCACCATCCGACGGCAAGGGGGGTGGCGACGAGGAGGGAAGGCCAGACATAGGCCGGAGTATAACACCAGATGTGCCGTCGCGGCGCGGTGAGGTTGACCGCAAAGTCGCAAAGAGCGCCAGGGAAGACCATGGTCTGGATGAATACAGCCCGCCGCTTCGACGCTGTTCTCTGCGTTCTTTGCGTTCTTGGCGCCTTCGCGGTGAGAGATTTGGGTCCTCGGCGAGATGAGTGGGTTGGGAAACTGCAAGCACGTGGTCCGATCTCGGGATCCATTGGAGAAAGGCTGGCCGCAGAGACGCAGAGCCGCAGAGGAAGATGAGAACAGGTTTTTTTGTGTCTGTGGCGCGGGCCGATCTTCTCACATTGACGGCACAGCACCCACTGCACGCCGAAGAACCGTAAGTTTC
>JANPIY010000619.1:0-7283 GCA_031425255.1 Planctomycetota bacterium | reverse complement strand
CGCAGAGACGCAGAGACGAAAGGCCCCTGTTCTTATCTTCCTCTGCGTCTCTGCGGCTCTGCGGCAAGCCTTTCTCCCATTGATCCCGAGAGCCGACCACGTGCTTGCAATTCCCCAGCCCACTCCCTTCGCCGAGGAACCATTGTTCCGGGTCGGTTCTGACGGCGGGGGGGCGCTGATCATGAGGCTCTCCTGGAAGACGGCGGGGCGACCGCTGGCACTGGCATGTTCACGCGCTGAAGGGCGGATCTTGGCTGATATCCTGCAGCGGGTGCTGAAAAGCGCCAAGCGCCAGCCCGCATCTCCTGACACTGTACCTCATCCCCATGCGTCATGACCCCATCCCCGCCCGCCTGTTCACCGCCAATCGCGCACGCCTGATCCGCCTGCTGCCGCGTGGCGCCTTGGCCGTGGTCCACGCCAACGATCCCTTGGCCTGGTCGACCGATGGCAATGCCCCCTACCATCCCAATGACGACCTGTTCTACCTCACCGGCATCGAGCAGGAGCAGAGCGTCCTGCTGCTCTATCCCGGTTCGGTCGACCCGCGTCGCCGTTGCGTGCTGTTCCTGCGCGAACCCAACGAGCTGTTGCGCACGTGGGAAGGCGACCAGTTGAGCAAGGAGCAGGCGCGGGCGATCTCAGGCATCAGCGAGATCCGCTGGCTGCACGAGCTGCCGGTGCAGCTGCGCATCGCCATGTGCGAGTGCGACCAGGTCCACCTCGCGACCAATGAGCATTCACGTGCGGTCATCCACGGCGAGCCTCGCGACCTGCGTTTCATCCACGAACTGCAGCGGCAGTATCCCCTGCACGACTACCGCCGCCTGGCCCAGCTCATGCATCGGCTCCGACCGGTGAAGTCGGATGACGAACTGGCGCTCCTGCGACGCGCCTGCGCAATCACCCGTGACGGCTTCATGCGCATCCTGGGCATGGTGCGTCCCGGCGTGAACGAATGCGAAGTTGAGGCGGAGTACACCCATGAGTTCCTGCGTCAGCGTGCGAGCATGGCCTACAACCCGATCATCGCGTCAGGTGCGGGTTCCTGCGTCCTGCACTACAACCGCAACGACCGCACCTGCTTGGCCGGCGAGGTCTTGTTGCTCGATGTCGCGGCGCGCTACGCCAACTACAACGCCGATCTCACCCGCACCATCCCGGTCAGCGGCCGTTTCTCACCACGCCAGCGCCAGGTGTACGACGCGGTCCTGCGCACCGTGCGGGCGATGACCCGGGCTGCCCTGCCGGGCACCATGCCGCGCGCCTGGCAACAGCAGTGCGAGGAACTGGTCACCGACGAACTGCTGGCGCTCGGTCTGCTGAGCACCGCCGAGGTCAAGCGGCAGGACCCGGCGAATCCCGCCTGCAAGAAGTACTTCATGCATGGCTGCGGTCATCCGCTGGGCCTGGGCGTGCATGACATCGCCCGTGCCGACGCCCCCTTCGCCGCCGGATGGGTCATGACCATCGAACCTGGCATCTATATCGCGGAAGAAGGTTTCGGCGTGCGCCTGGAGAACGACATCGTGGTCACCCGTGGCCGCAGCGGCGCCCTCGACCTGATGGCGGATGTGCCGATCGAGGCCGAGGAGATCGAGGAGCTGATGGGCCGGGGCACCACAAAAAATCGCAAGAAACGCGTATGAACCCTGAAGTCGAGGTGCGATGCCCTGCACCTGGCACGTGCGAGACTGTTGCCATCCCGCCTTCTGGTGCCCCCACTCTCGCGCTGAACGGACACCCCATGCGTCTCCTGCTCCTCCTGCTTCCCTTGCTGACCGCCTGGAGCGCCGACTTCGCCCGGCCCCTGCGTACCTGGCACCCGGCCGAGGCGCCGGACGTCGAAGGGGTGCTGGTGCGCGACACCTCCACCAGCATCAGCGTGCGCACCGGCGATGGCCGTACCGTGACCCTGGATCCTGCCCGCCTCGGCAGCGAGGACCGCCGCTACCTGGCGAACATCCGTGAACGCGTCGACGCGCCGCGAATCTGGACCTTCACGTGGCCCTGGCGGGGTATGAGCCGTGTCACCGCCGCCTACCTCGGCCGCAGCGGCCAGCAGAACGAACGGTCGAAGACCTACGTCACCCTGATCCTCGACGACGGGCGTCGACGTGCCTTCCCGCTCGAACTCTTTTCTCCCGCCGATCGCGACCACGCCAGCAGTCGTCCGGAATCAGCGGTCACCGTGGTGCCTGATCAGGACTACACCCTCAACCCGAAGGACTACGACCCCAAGCGCGACGCCGTCGAACTCGCGACCACGCCGCACTTCGCGTTCTGGTGGGGGCGCGATGCGAACGGCTTCGAGAAGGAGGCCGAGAAATGGAAGGATCCCGCCTTCCGCGCGATGAACCTGCGCTACTTCGAGGAGGTCTGGGCGTTCTATCGCGACCGCATGCGCGTACCGATGCCCCACGTCAACGACGTCGTCAAACACAAGATCAACGTCTTCGTCACCGGCACCGGTCTGGCCAAGCACAAGAGCGGCTTCGCCTTCGGCTCGCAGGCGATCATCATCCACCCGGGAGCGATGCTCGCGGGCTCATCGGTGGTGGCGCACGAGTTCACCCATGTGCTGCAGTTCTACCTGGGTGGCTTCCGCGACAACGACCTGGTGGGTTTCTTCTGGGAAAATCACGCCAACTGGAGCGCCTTCCAATTCATTCCCGATCACCCTTCGGCGCTCGAGGTCTACGCCGACCGCGCCCATTACGAACTCAACTCCAGCCGCCACAATTATGGTTCATGGCCGATCCTGCAGCACCTGGCCGAACGACCGGGATTCACCGCCGCCTTCCCCTATGCGATCTGGCAACGCAATAAACGCTCGGAGCGTGGCGCCTCGCTCGAGGATCCCTTCCAGGTGATCATGCGCTGCGCGGTCGAGGACAATCTCTTTCGCGGCGATGGCGTCGAGGACTTCGGCGATGTGGTCGGCGAGGTCGCCGCACACAACGCGGCGTGGGACTACGTCAGCCAATACCGCCTCGAGCAGGTGCGCGGACCACAGGAGCCGTCGGTCCGCAACCGCACGCTGCTCCATCCGCTCGATGACCGGCCAGGCTGGTACGCGCCCTGGCATACCCACGCCCCGCGCCAGTACGGCTACAACCTCATCGATCTGCTGCCGGTTGCGGGCGCGACGCGGCTGACGGTCGATCTCAAAGGCCTGCCCGAAGAGGGCCAGCATGCCGCTTGGCGCGCCACGCTGGTGGCGGTCGACGACGCCGGCCGCTGCCGCTATAGCCGGCCGTGGCGCGGCGGCATCGGCGCACTCGACGTGCGACCCGGAGACCGCCAATACGTCCTGGCCGTCGCTGCCGCCCCGACCGCGTATGTCCCGCTGGGCTTCCGCATCGGCTTCAACCACAAGCGGCGATTCGTCTATGAGACCGCCTTCATCGGCTGCACGCCCGCCGCGGCGCCACCCGCGACCCTGAAAGCGATCGATGAGCGCGCCGGTGCACGGCATCCACTCGGCGGTGGCTGGGTGGCGAAAGGTGCGCAGGTCGACGCTACCGCCTATGTCGGGCCTCAGGCGCAGGTGCGTGATCGCGCCAAGGTGCTGGGCAACGCACGCATCGAGGACCACGCCGTGGTGATGAACAACGCCACCGTCGCCGAGCAGGCGGTGGTCAGCGGCTGGGCCATCATCCGCGATGGCGCCAAGGTCGCCGGCCAGGCGCGGGTGCGCGACTGCGCGGAGATCTCCGAACGGACGCAGGTGCTGGCGCAGGCGCAGGTGGCGCGTTACGCGCGCATCAAAGGCCAGGGCACGCTGGTCGATCAGGTCCTGGTGCGTGGCTTCGGGGAGGTGCATCTGCCGCGGCCCTTCGACATGGTGGCAGGCGGCACGGTGATGGGCGAGGACCTCGAAGCGCACATCGAAGGCAAGCTGGGCGGCGGCATGGCCTATGGCTTCCTCGGTGGCGAGCAGCTCAAACAGACCGCGGCCAAGGACAATCATCACCTCTTCGCCAACTGGATCTTCCGCGACCGCCTGAGCGTCATCCTGCGCGATTGGAACGCCGACTGCGATGGCCGGCTGCGCGGGGCGCCGAGTTATGGTGAACGCGACGGGCGGCTGCATCTGATCCTCGATGGCAAAGACCAGTACGCCTTGGTCGAAGGCGATGTGATCTGCAGCCGCGAGCTCACCATCGATGCGGTGGTGTCGTGGGATGGAGGGGTAGCGGACCAGCGCCTGTTCGATGTCGCCGGACCCAAGGGCGGCCTGTGGTTCACGCCGGCAGGAGCCAAGGGTGGCGCCGAACTCGGCATCAGCGTCGGCGATCGACGCCAGGTGCTCACCTCCGGCAAGCCGCTGCCAGTCAAACGCTGGCTTCGCCTGACCGCGATGCTGGCCGCTGATGGCGCCCGGCTGTACATCGATGGCCAGCAGGTGGCGCAGGATGCCACGCTGAGACTGTCCCCAGCCGACGTTCCAGCGGTCGCCGGCTACATCGGCCGTGGCTGGCGGAGCGGCAAACCATTCGCCGGGCGCTTGGAGCGGCTGTCGCTCCTGCGCACCAGCTTTGCCCGCTGTGAGGACCTGCCGCCGCTGCCGTGACGCGCGGTGCGATATCGCTCGTCAAGACGACGCCGTGGGCGCGGAAGAAATCCCCGAACGCCGGTGACCCAGGGTGACCTTGGGCACGGACCAACGGGAGCCGAGCGATTCCATGATCACCGTGCCAGCGACCGATCGGCCCTCATCAACACGTATCGATGCCGCGCCTGGCGAACGGGTCCATGCCATCGCCAACAGTCTTTGTGCGCTGCTCAACCGCTTGCGCTCGACCCCGCCGCCGCCACCCGGAGCGGATGCGGGTTACCACCCGCTCGCACGGCGGACGCATCAGCAGTGGCTCACCGCGCAAGCGAGCGGGCGCCTGACTGCCGAGCAGCCGGCCGTGCTCGCCCTCGCGGAGAATCTGCTGGACTGGATGGCGGTTCCCTTCGCCAGCCGCGGCCTGGCCAGGGCGATGACTCCGTCGCCTCACCATCAACTCCCTCCGCTGGCCACCCTGACCCGCCACGTCGCCCAGGAGTGGGCGGACATCGCCGCGGTGGCGCAGGGCTTGGCGCACGGGACCGCCGGCCGGTCGGGTGAGGCGCTGCCGACCGGGTCGCTGGCCAGCGTGTGGCGGATGAGGCCGCTCATGGGGTACGGCTTCTCCACTCCGAACCCGGTCCCCGTCTGGCTGGGCGACTGCCTGATCGGCGATACCCGCGCTCTGGAGGCGCTGCGCATCTGGTTCGCCAACCATGCCACCAAGGCGCAGGCGGCTGGCTTCGCTGAACACCTGGTCACCCCGTGGGCGAGTTGGACCACGCGGGTGGTGGGTGCGCTGCTGCGCCAGGATTATGCCTGGCCGGGAATCGCGGCGGACGCCGAGCGATTACGTGCTGGATCGGCGTGGCTGCTGGCGACGGCGCAGGAAGTCGACCCGCTCGCCCAGGTGGCGTGAGGGCGACGGGGCACCTCATTCGCGTATCGGCAGCAACCGCCGCTCGACGCACGCGCGCAGCGAGCGGCGCAGCCGCATCAAGGCCACGCGCACGGCGGATTCGCTGCGGCCGCTGCCGGCGGCAAGCTCACCCGCGGCGCGCCCCTCATGGTAATGCGCATGCACCAGTCTGGCGCTGGCGGCAGGGAGTTCGCCGAGGCAGCAGCGCATGGCCTGGAGGTAGCTCTCGTCGTCGCGCGGATCATCCCGGTGATCGCCGTTAGGTGCGGGAATGGTCAGCAGGATCTCGGCTGCATTGGGGACTTCGCGCGCCCGGCGCCGGCCCTCGCTCTCCAGCCATTGCAAGGCCCGGTGGCGAGCGATCCCGAGCAGCCAGTGGCGGAAGGGCACGCGTCCATCGTAGAGCTGCAGATCACGGAACGCGGCGAGGAAACATTCCTGCGCGACGTCGTCGACCACGCCGCGCAGCAGTGCGAAACGGGCGATGGAGGCCCGCACCGGATCCTCGTGCAGGTGGACCAGGGAGCAGCAGGCGGCCTCATCGCCAGCCTGCGCCGCGCGGATCATGAGCTGTTCACCGGACGGGAGCGGTGACGTACGGGTGGCGGCATGGAACGACATGGTGCTGACCCGGTGTGCACGCCGCGGCCTCGCCCGTAACGCCTTGGCTCAACGGTCCCGTTGCACGGGAGTGAAACGCGCGAGCGACCAGGGATGGGTGCACCGGGTCACCATACGGTCGCAGGTTCGGAAATCCGCGGGTGACGACCGGTTGGTGATGAGCCTCATGCGGGTCGCAAAGATCCTCGGTCGAGCCTGGCCACTTCGACCCATCGCCGTCCTCAGCGAACCTTGCGCAGCGGTCAAACCAAAGGCGAGCATCGGCTTGCAGGTTTAATCGCGTGTCTCGGAGGTGGCTGGTAGGAGTCCGCTGCTTGACCCTCTCGAAGCCGTGATAATTAAGGGTCAATTCTGACCCAGTCAGCCGACCTGCAGCCCGAACCACGGCGGATCCCATGCATCTCCATCTGCACCTTCCCGGCTTCCAGGCTTTCGCCTGTCAGGTCCATGAGCTCCCCCTGCGCCGTCGACCCGTGGTGGTGGCGGTCTCGTGTGGGGACGATGCGCCGATCATCTCCTGCTCGCCACCGGCATGGGGGCAGGGACTGCATCCGGGCCTGCGCCTGGCCGAGGCCCGCAGACGCTGTCCCGATCTGGTTTTGCGCCTGCCACATGCCGACCAGGCGCGGCGCGTGCAGGCTGAGATCGCCGCCGCCGTCATGGCTTATTCCCCCCTCATGGCGAGCAGTCCTGGACGCTGGGTGCTCGACCTCGATGGCGCGGCCGAGTTCTGGCGTACGCGCCTGCTGCCCAGGTCGGTCGACGACCCGGCGGAGCAGGCCTGGCTCATCGCCGAACGTCTGCACCAGCAGTTGTCCGACGATCTCGGACGCGCGCCCTTCATCGGCATCGGCCGGCATCCCTTGGAAGCTCGCCTGGCCGCACGTCTCGCCGGGGCCTCACCGCCGCGCGGCATCGTGCGCATCCCTGATGATGCCGAAGCCGCCGTCCTCGATGCGCTGTCGGTCCAGACGCTGCCGACCACCGCCTCGCTGATCGACCAGCTGGTGTTCATGCACTGCCTGACCATCGCCGACGTCAGGCGTCTCGGCGCGGCCGGGCTGACGACCATCGGAGGCGCCGCGGGGAAAGCCCTGCACGCGACCCTCACCGGTCAGGAACAGCAGCTGCCGGCCTCGCTCGATGGCGAGGCGCACCTGAGCGTTGCCTCCGGCACCGGCGTCG
>JANPIY010000618.1:0-3095 GCA_031425255.1 Planctomycetota bacterium | reverse complement strand
ATGCCGGAAGCGCAGCGCGAGACGGTGCAGCTGTTCGCTGGCACCACGGCGGCACGCGAGATCTGCAATACCGCGCCGGCGCCGCGGGCCGTTCAGGTCGCCCAGATCGGCGGTGTGTCTGAGCACTGGGGCACCGACCGTCTACGCGCGCTGGCGCGTGCCTTCGATGAGACCGCCCGCGAAGTGTCGACATCCAGCCAGCTCCTGCGCACGCGCCGTGATGAGCTGGCGTCTGCGCATCACCAGCTCGACGTGTTGCGCGTCGAGGGGCGCGCCGGCACGGTCAGCCTTGAGGATCTCGACGCCGCGGAGAAGGCGGTGCGCCTGGCCCATGAAGCCGTGCGCGACGCCGAGAGCCTGCAGGCCCGCGGCGCCGAACGCCAGGCCGTCGCGCGGGCCATGTATGACCGCGAGCTCAAGGCCGCGCAGATGGCGTGGATGCACGCGCGCATGTCCACACACCGCCCGTCACTCGCCCGGCTGCGTGAGGTGCTGATCGAGGTCGAGGACATCATTGCGTCCCTCCGGCCCGACGCGGAAGTCATGGCCAGCTCGCTGAATTGTGCGCCGTTCTCGCATCTGTTCGGCGCCATCGATGAACCTCGCCTCGAGCGAGCCCTGGCGGGCTTGCGTGAGCTTCTCCCAGACGCGCCGACCACGCCGGCCAGGAAGCGTCGCGAGCCCGCCGCGGCGCGACCCCAGTTACCGGCCGTGCCGCCGTCCCCGTGGCCGTCACCGGTCGCCTGAAGGCAGACGTTCCCGACCAGGAGGCACGTGATGGCAAAGAGACAGCAGCGACCGGCGGTCCAGCCGGCGAGTGCACGACCGGACGACCTGCCGCCGCAGGCGGTGTGGCCAACCCGAGTGCCGATGCAGGAGACGCCGATCGTCACCGTGGACCACACGCACCTGGCCCCCGCAGATGACGGCCGCCCTGCCGGCGTCGACCCGAAAGCCAGGTGGCCGCCCAAGTACACGGTCCCGGCCACCACGACGAGGACGCAGTGATCGGCGACGCGGAGCAGCAGCAGCGTCGGCAGTTCCCGCATGCAGAGGTGCGCAGCAGCGTCGATCAGCTGCAGCAACGCCACGGATTCCTGTACGTGCTCGGCATGGTCGCCGGCATGGCGCTGATCGTCGGGATCGTCGCGTTCAAGCAGCCGGTTGTCCGCGGCCTGGTGCTCGCCGTGACAGCGGGTCTCGGTCTCTACGGGCTCTGGGCTCTGCTCGCGTGATGGTCAGCATTGAGCGTGGAGACGTAGATGCCAATGGCGCCGCGCCGCCCGTGTGGTCGTCCAGGGTGCAAGGAGCTGAAGCCGTGCGGCGTGCATGGCGCTCGACCGAACGAGGCGACCAGCACCGAGCGCCGCCGGTCGGCGCCCTACCGCCGCCTATACGACACGCAGGCGTGGCGCAAGGCGAGCCGAGAGTTTCTCCGGGGCAAGGTGTGCGAGCGATGCATGGAGGCGGGGAGAGCGCGTCTGGCCACGGTCACGGACCATCGGGTGGAACACCGAGGGAACCGGCAGCTTTTCTGGGACCGCAGCAACTGGCGCCCGCTGTGCGTGGGCTGCAACAACGCGGTTCGCTGCGCGCAGGGGGAGGGGGGCCTTCGATCGCTCCAGCCTATCGACCCAACGAGCGGCCTCCGCTCGTGAAGGTCTGAACACGGGTTCATAGGTTTTTCGCGAAAGGGTCGAATTTTCATGCCACGAGGCGGCGCACGGTTGGGTTCAGGGCGAAAGCCGAAGTCTGGCCGAAGCATGGCTCGCTGCCGGCTGCAGGGATGGGCGATCCGTGCCGAGGTCGACACCCAGGTGGCGACGCGCCCACGGATGGCCGCCCTGCTTGATGGTCTCTATCTCACGCCCGAGGACGCCGAGTACGCGCTGGCGCGCCTGCGGCCGCAGCTGGCGCATGGTGACTCCGCTGTCGTGGTCGAAATCGCCGGCGAGCTGCGCGAGAAGGAGCCGGCCTGATGGCTCGAGGCGGAGCCCGACTCGGCAGCGGCCCGAAACCACGCCGCGGTCGCGTGCTCGATATGCCCGGTGTGCCGCCGCGGTCGACCTCGAAGGAGCAGGATGCCGCCGCGTTGGCGCAGTTGCTTGAACCTGGCGCGCACCTGACCGAGGACGAACAGGCGCTGTGGCGCCGACTCGCGCCCCTCGTCCAGCAGCGCGGCATGCTGACAGCCGAGACCGTGCCGGGCCTCGAGCACCTGTGCGAGGTGAGTGTCACCTACACGAAGCTGCGGAAGATCCTCGACGACGAGGGCTGGCAGATCACGCTCTACGAGGACGTCGACGGCCACAAGTTCCCGATGGAGCAGAAGCGGCACCCGCTCTGGCCGCAGTTCCAGGCCTTCGCGGTGCGGCGCGAGCAGGCGCTGCGCGCGTTCGGTCTGATCGCGAGCGGGTCGCCGGTGCCCACGTTCGGGCGCGCGGCGAAAGATGACAACCCATGGACCACGCTCGAGCGGAATCGGGAAGGCAGATAGATGGCACTCAAAGCGAAGTTCGACGCCGACTTCGGGCAGTTCATTGGCGAGCTGTCGAAGGTCGAAGTGAAGCTGCGTGCATTCGAGCCCGCCGCGGACAAAGCCTCGGCGCGCCTGCAGCGCATGGCCGACTCCCTCAACGGCAACAAGCTGCTCGAGCAGGCAGCGGTCGCCGTCAATGCGATCAACCGCATCGACGGCGGGGTCGCCGCCCTGAACAACGGCGAACTGAAGCGGTACGGGACGCTCATCGATCAGGCGACCGAGAAGCTGGTACGGCAGGGCCGCGAGGTCCCGGCGGCGCTGGCGCAGGTCAAGACGGCCCTCGATCAGGCGCGCAAGCCGCTTGAGGACCTCGGCAAGTCCGCCGGGGCCGTCGGTACATCGTTCGGCGACCTCGGTAAGTCGATCGCCTCCGGCTTGGGCGTGGGCGCCGGGCTCTCCATATTCGGCGCGCTCGAAGCTGGTGCGGGCATCGTGCGCGATCAGATCGTTGACGTCATCAAGTTGGGTGACGAGTACGCCCGCATCCAGAAAGGCTTCAACGCCTTCCAGGGCGGCGCGGCGACCGCCGAGAGCGCATTGGTCGACCTGCGGG
>JANPIY010000617.1:0-1730 GCA_031425255.1 Planctomycetota bacterium | reverse complement strand
GGCAGTTGGTCGTGCAGCTGGCGTTCGACACAATCGTATGATCGGCGGTCAGCTTGTCGTGATTGACGCCATAGACCACCGTCAGATCGACACCCTTGGCCGGTGCGGAGACCAGCACGCGCTTGGCGCCCGCGGTGATATGCTTGCCAGCTGAATCACGGTCAGTGAAGAAACCGGTGCATTCGAGCGCGATATCCACACCCATTTCGGCGTGCGGCAGATTGGCGGGATCGCGTTCTGCGGTCACGCGGATACGGTTGCCATCGACCACCAGATAGTCGCCATCGGTGCCGACATCGCCGGGAAAGGCACCATGGACGCTGTCACGCTTGAACAGCAGCGCATTGGCCTTGGCATCGGCAAGGTCGTTGATCGCAACCAGCTCGAGACCGCAATCGGGCCGCTCGAGAATGGCACGCGCGACGAGGCGACCGATGCGACCGAAACCGTTGATGGCAACCTTGACGGCCATAATTATTCTCCGATTTTACGAAAGTTTTTGAATGATTTGTGGGATGATCTTGTCAGTCGTTAGACCGAAATGATCGTAGAGGTCGGCGATCGGAGCGGAGGCACCGAAACTGTCGATGCCAAACCGCAAACCGTCGAGCCCGGCATAGCGTTCCCAACCGAAGGTCGTTCCTGCTTCGATGGTGACGCGGAGCAGATCTGCCGTGCCCAGCAGTCCGGCGCGATATTCGGCGTCCTGCGCATCGAACAGCTGGGTGCACGGCATCGAGACGACATCCGCGCCAACGCCATGATCTTCGAGCTTCGCGGCGATCTCGACCGCGAGCGACACTTCCGACCCTGTCGCGATCAGCACCACCTTACGGGGAGCGATTGCACCGCGCAGGCGATAGGCACCGCGTGCGCAGAGATTGTCCGAGGCATCGTCGCGCAGCGCGGGCAGATCCTGACGGGTCAGCGCGAGCAGAGCCGGGCCATCAGCCTTTTCGAGCGCCAGTTCCCAGCATTCAGCGGTTTCGAGCACGTCGGCGGGGCGGAACACATTGAGGCCGGGCATAGCGCGCAGGCTTTGCAGATGCTCGATCGGCTGGTGGGTCGGGCCGTCCTCGCCGAGACCGATGCTGTCATGGGTCATGACATAGACGACGCGCGCCTGCTGCAACGCCGACAGGCGGATCGCCGGGCGGCAATAGTCGGAGAAGACCAGAAATGTGCCGCCGAACGGAACGACGCCACCGTGCAGGGCCATGCCGTTCATTGCCGCGGCCATGCCGAACTCGCGAATGCCGTAGTAGATGTAACGGCCCGAATAATCGTCCTTGCTCAATGGCTTGGTCGATGGCGTTTTGGTATTGTTAGAGCCGGTAAGATCCGCCGAACCGCCGAGCAGAGCGACAAATTGCTCGGTCAGAACGCCGAGCGCCTTTTCCGAGGCCTTGCGGCTCGCCATCTTCGGTTTGTCGGCAGCCAGGGCCGCCTTATAGGCCCGCCACGCCGGGTTGCCCGCTACGTCAAGCAGCGGAACAGCAAACAAGTCGGCCGATTTGCCGCTCGCGGTCAGCCGCGCCGTCCAGGCATGACGTTCAACAGCGCATCTTGCGCCGATGCCGCGCCATTCGGCAACGATATCCCCGGGCAGCTCGAACGGCGGATAGTCCCAGCCAAGTTCGGCTCGGGCAGCGGCAACCTCATCCGCTCCGAGCGGTGAGCCGTGGGTGGCCGAGGTGCCCTGCTTGTTCGGTGCGCCATAGCCGATGATG
>JANPIY010000616.1:0-5509 GCA_031425255.1 Planctomycetota bacterium | reverse complement strand
CTGGCGACTGGCGACTGGCGACTGGCGACTGGCGACTGGCAACTGGCGACTGGCGACCGGCGACTGGCAGCTAGCGACCGGCCACCGGTGACCGGCTCGCCGTCACCCCGACGGCCCGAGGTAATTCATCAGGCGTCGGATCATGCGTCCGATGTGATCGGTCTGTTCAACGAGTCGGGCAGCGGTCGCGGGATCGATGCACCCGAGATCTCCGGCGATGGTCGCCTGGGCTTCGACCTCTGCATTGGAGCCTAGGGCGATGGTGAGGAATCGGCGGAACTCGCGATCGGGTCGTTCGGCGCCTTCGGCGATATTGCTGGCGATGGAGATCGCTGCGCGTCGCATCTGCGATTTGAGATCGCCCTCCGCGCGCATATCCGCCGTCGCCGCTGAGACGAGTTTGAGAAGTTCCCGCGACTGCTGCCAGACACGGAGATGAGTGAACTTAGCCATGGGTGGTGTCCTTTCGCCACCCGGACGGAGGAGCGCGCGCAGCAGTCAAGGCCGCGCAGCGCCGAGCGCAGCGAGGGCAGCCTTGACGGCGAGCACGCTCCGTAGGCTGGGTGGTGAAAGGACGCCACCGCACGAAGACCGCACGAACACGATTCGAGAGGCGACGGGCGACGGGCGACGGGCGACTGGCGACTGGCGACTGGCGACCGGCGACTGGCGAATGGCGAATGGCGAATGGCGACTGGCGACCGGCGACTGGCGACCGGCGACCGGCGACTGCCGACTGGCGACTGGCGACTGCCGACCGCCGACTAGCGACCGGCGACTATCCCCTCCCTCACGGCGTGACAAAACGCCCGGCATTCACCCTGATCCGCAGATCCTTCGGCGGCTTCTCCCGATTGATCGCCACCGCGATGGTGTGTCTTCCCGCAGCGACCATGCGACCGGTCTCCTGCGGGTCGAAGCGGATGCCATCCAGCCACGGGCGTTCCTGTCCTTCGACGGTGATCGTCAGCAATCCCGGATTGGGCACCTCGACCTGTGCCATGGCGTAGATCGTGCCGTCGCCCTCGACCGCGGCGATGGGAGCGCGCCAGGCACGCGGCACCATACGGCCATCGATGTTGGCGAACGCCGACGGCATCTTCGTCAGATCCGGCGCGGTTCCTTCCGGCAGGCTGCCGGACAGCCGCAGCACGCGTGCGACCATGCCGTCGCTGCCGTCGAAGACGCCGGGCTTGCCGAGCTGGCTGAGGAAGGCGTAAAGATGCGCCTGGTCCTCCGCCGGCAGGATATCGACCAGACCCGCCGGCATCAGGCTTCCCGGTGCGAGGTCGCGGCCGGCGATGGTGTCCTTGAGCACCACCTGTTCGAGTCCGGGCAGGCGCACGGTGATGTCCTTCTCGGTCTCACCGGCGGGAATGCCCATGACCATCCCGCCGTCCTTGAGCCGGAAGACCACCGCATGGTAACCCTCCTTCACCTTGGCCTGCGGACTGAGCACGCTCTCGATGATGTAGTCCACCGGTGCACTGGCGCCGAGCGTGGTCAGATCCGGTCCAAGTTTGCCGCCGGCACCGCCGATGGCGTGGCAGGTCATGCAGCCCATGCCGAAATAACGTGCTTCGCCCTTGCTGGGGATGCCGTTCTTCTGGGTGTACTCCATCCACGCCGGCAGGTCGGTCGGCTTGTCGCCACCATGGGTGACCGCCGGACGTTGCGGCCTGACCGCGGAGAAACGCTCGGCCAGCTTGGCACCGCGACCGCCGAGTTCCTTCGCGGTGGTGAAACCGGCATTGAGGGCGGCCTCCGGCAGATCGGCGGGCAGGCCGTCCTTGACCACACGGTCGATGACGCCGTTGCCGGCCCAGAGGACGCGCCAGAGCGCGGCGGCTTCGTTCTCGTTGGGGATGCTGGCGAGCAAGCCAGTCGCTGCGGTGAGCGCCTGGCCGCCATCGACCTTGGCCAGCGCGGCGATGACCTCCGCCCGGGCGGAAGTGGTGGTGGCCTCGCCCAGCAATGCGATGAGTTCGGTCACTGCGGGTTCACCGCCGATAGCCTGCAAGGCGGCAAATGCGTCCTTACGCAACGTGTCGTCTCTGGTTGCCGTACGCAAAGCCGGTGCGAGGTCGCCGCGTTTCCACAGGCCGGCGAGACGGATGGCCCCCAAGCGAATACCCCGGTCCTCATGTCCCAGGAGATCGCTTAGCAGTGGTTTCTCCTCCGTGGGCCGAACTCCACGTGCGGCAGCATCCCCCGTCCATTTCAGGATCTTCGTCTCCATGCCTTTGCCTATGGGGCTGGCGAGGCAACCGTACAGGAGCGTAACCATTTGAGCATCACCAGCATGAGCGACCAGTGGACCCCAGGCATCGTCCGTAATGACGATGCCCTGTGTGCCCAGTAGGCTCTTCGCTGCTCCCGCAACCCGGTCGGCAGGCAGGTACAACAAGGCACGCACGAGCACCGTGTCGGTAACGACTTCATCCGTGAGTGCTGCGGCCCCGCGCGAGTCGAGCGCGGCCAGCAACGGCTGCGACATTTCATCGATGCTGCGACGTACGGCGAATTCGAAATGCGGATCATCGACCGGCCCCTTGGCCATCAGGTGCAATATTCGTTTCACGTTTTCTGCTGTCGGGGTACGAGCGAGAGCACGCATAACTTCCAATCCGCTACGCGGATAAGTGAACGACCCGGTCTTCACCTGGTCGAACAATTGAAGCGTGTACTTGTGGTCGGGACTCTCGGAGCCTCCTGAACGGGTGATGAGGACCTGGCCATCCGCGGTCAGGGCGGCAGCGGTAAGCAGGAACCAAGTGGAACGGCCGGTCGAGCGGTAGGCACGGTTCAACTCGCCCGCCACACGGATCTGCACGGTCTTGTCCAGCGCTGCGTACCAGGCATGCACCGCCTTGTCGCCCGCCTCATCCAGCTTCACCGCCAACACCCTACGCGCGCTGTCCCGCTCCCACTTGTTGGCCGACATCAGCGCCTGGCAGAGCTCGGGCACCGGGCGACCGTGCACCGGGGTCCAGGCGATCGCCTTGCTGTCCTTCGGTGCCACGCGCCAGATGCGGCCATGGACGTGATCGCGGCGCTTGTCACGGAAGTCGACCTCGCCGTGGTTGATCACCGGATTGGTCCAGTCGGCGAGATAGAGCGCGCCTTCAGGACCGTGTTAGACGTCGATGGGACGGAACCACGCGTCGCCGGTCTTCAGCAGATAGGGTTCGTCGTTGGTGATGTAGCCGGACTTGCCGGCGATCGGGGTGATGCCCATGCGCACGATGCGATGCGCGCGGAAGTCGCAGGTGATGGCGTCGCCCTGCCAGTCGGCAGGGAACAATGGACTCTGCACCAGCTCCAGGCCGGCGAACTTCGGATAACTTCCCTTGCTGATGCTCGGTGCGGTGGTCTTGGCACCTTCGCTCGGCGCGAATACCGCTCCTGGGAAACCCCAGGTGATGCCGCTGCTGCCGGCACCGTCGGTGAAGAACGACTGGCCCTCGTCATTCATCTGATGGCCCCAGGTGTTCGTGAGACCCTTGATCAACACCTCGACGCGCTCGCTGGCGGTGTCGTAGGCGAAGACGCCGCCGGCATTCAGCCGTACGACGCCCCACGGCGTTTCGAGGTGGGTGTGGATGTAGATGCTCTGGTTGAAGTAGAGACGGCCGTCGTGACCCCAGTACAGGGTGTGGACCGTGTGGTGGGTGTCCTCGATGCCGAAGCCGGAGAGCACCACGCGCCGGCTGTCGGCCTTGCCATCGCCGTCGGTGTCGCTCAACAGCAGCAGATCGGTCGAGGCGCCGACGTAGGCCTCCAGTTTGCCGTCGGCGCGTTCGACCGGCGCCACCGTGCTGGGGATGAGCAGGTCATCAGCGAACACCGATGAGCGGTCGGCCTTCCCGTCGCGGTCGCTGTCCTCGACGATGAAGATGCGGTCCGAAGCCACGGCCCCGGGTTCGATCTGCGGATAGATCGGGGTCGAAGCGATCCACAAACGTCCGCTGGCATCCCAGGTCATGTGCAGGGGTTTGGAGATCAGCGGATTCGCCGCCCACAGCTCGGCGCCCATGCCTGCACCCAGCGTGAAGCCCGGATCCGGAGCGGCGGTATCGACCGGCTGCGCAGCGGTCTTCACCGGCAGGGCCGGCACCGACGCTCCGGCGATCAGCGCGGCGATGGCGGCCTCGGCGGTCCCCAGCAAGGCATCGAACTGCGGCATCTCCGCCGCGTTGCGGCCCTGCTCGTGTTTACGGAAGCCGAAGATGTAGGTGTGATTGGCCGGGCGCCAGCGATGGAAGAAGAGGTCGTTCTTGCGCACCAGGGCGGCCCGCAGCGCGTCCGTCTGCGCCGCGGTCCACACCCGCTCGCTCCCCGTGCTCCAACCGAGTTCGCTGCTGACCAGGTGCGCCCACTGCTCGAGGCCCGCCGCGGTCGGGTGGATGCCATTGAAGGTCAACGTCGCGGTGGCGGGCGTCAGCGTCGGAGTGTCGACCAGGCGTGCACCACGTTCCTTGGCCACGGCCACGACGGCGGCGTGGTAGCCGCTCAACAGCTGGCGGAGCGGTGCGGGATCAGGCAGACGCGGACGGCTGGCACGCAGATCCTCCGGGCGGATGGGCGCCACCAACACCAGGCGGACGGGCCCGCCGCCGCTGGCAACGGTGATCGCCTCGATCAGCTGGCCGAGGTCCTTCTGGAAACGCGCGGCGGTGAAGTCGCTGCCATAACGCGCGACGTCCGGATTGAGCGTCCAGTCCTTGGCGCGGTAGGTCATCTCCTCCAACGCCGCCGCCATCCCGTAGCCGATGATCGCCACCGTCGGCTTGACCAAGGCGAGCTGTTCCTTCAGCCGATTGAAGCCCGCACCCGGCGGATCGAAACTGGCGCGCGACACCCCATCCGGGCGGTCGGCAGCGAAGGAGAGATTGCGGACGGTGAAGGGACGCGGGGCCCAACGCTGATACAGACGGGTCTCCAGCGCCGCGGCGACGCCTTCACGTTCGAACCAGGTGTCGCCGATCACCACCACTCGATCCCCGGCGCGGATCTCGAACGGCTCGGCCGCGAGGGCGGCGGCACCGACCACCATCAGGGCCAAGGTCAGGAACGGTCGAAGCGGGGTCAGGGACATCACAGGATCCTTGGCGACATGGGACTGGCACGACACGAGGGTACGATTCACCGCAGGCTGGTGGGATACCAACGGTGCACCTGGGTGTTGAAGGCCATTGCTACTGACACTGCTGAAGGAGACGAACATCCAGGTTTGCGGGATTTTTTAGTCGAGCAAGACGGCGGTGGGCGGGTCAGGGGCGACGGGCCACGGGGCACGGGCGACGGGCCACGGGCGACTGAATGGCGACGGGCGACGGGCGAATGGCGAATGGCGAATGGCGACCGGCGACCGGCGACCGGCGACCGGCGACCGGCGACTGGCGCGGGGCGGCCCGCCCCCGGTTAACCACCCGCGGGGCACATGGATGCCTTGGGGGCGGTAGCGGGGAGCCCCACGGCCGCCCCCCCCTCGCCAGTGGCGCGGCGG
>JANPIY010000615.1:0-8826 GCA_031425255.1 Planctomycetota bacterium | reverse complement strand
TGGCTGCACACCATGAGCGAGCCGCTCGCCGCTGCGCTGAAACCCGGCACGACGGTGCAGATCTTCCCCGCCCTCGGCGACCTGTTCCTGCGCGGCAAAGGCGGCGTCTCGATCTACGGCTACCTGCCGGTGATGCCGATGACGCTGATCTGCGCCGGGCTGATGGTCGTGGTCTCGCTGCTGACCCGGCCGCCCAGGCCCGAGATCATCGCCAAGTATTTTCCCCAGTCTTCACCCACGCCCGGAGCCGCCACGCCATGAGCGCCGCCTTGTCCGCCCTCGCGAAGAATTCCACCGCCCCCGCCAAGCCCGCCGCCATCGCAGCGGCGAAGAACGCGCTCGACGCCCACGTGCGCGAGATCGTGAAGTGGCACTTCTCGGCGGAGACCGGTTCGCCCTTCTGGCTCGCCTGGGCCAAGCAGGCCGGCTGGAATCCCGTCAAGGTGGTGAAGGGGTTCAGCGACCTGCTGCGCTTCCCCAACTTCACCGACGACTGGCTGCGCGATGAGCAGCCCGAACGTTTCGTGCCCAAGGCCTTCGCCAAGAAGCCGTACATGATCTTCGAGACCGGCGGCACCACCGGCATGCCCAAGCAGCGCGTCAGCTGGACCGACCATCTGCACGACTATAGCGAGTTCTCCGACACTCTCGATGACAAGTACTTCCCGCGGAACGCGCATTGGCTGATGGCCGGCCCCACCGGCCCGCGCCGCCTGCGTCTGGCGATCGAACATCTCGCCAACGTGCGCGGCGGCAGCTGCTATCACCTCGATCTCGATCCGCGCTGGGTCAAGCGCCTGATCGGCAAGGGCGAATACGCCCAGGCCGAGGCCTACAAGGAACACGTCGTCGATCAGGCGATCACCATCCTGCGCAATCGGAAGAACATCCACTCGCTGTTCACCACCCCGAAGATCCTCGAAGCGATGGCCGAACGCACCTCGCTCCCTGGGCTCGGCATCAAGGGCGTCTTCTGCGGTGGCACCTCGATGACGCCTCAGGTGGTGCGCTTCCTCGCTGAAGAGGTGCTCGAAGGCAAAGCGCTGTTCGTGCCGACCTACGGCAACACCCTGATGGGTCTGGCCTGCAGCCGTCCGCTGTCAGCCAAGGAAGGTTGGAGCGTCATCTACCACGCGCCCCAGCCGCGCGCGACCCTGCGCGTGGTCGACCCCAACGAGCCGACCAAGGACGTCGCCTATGGCGCCTGGGGCCGGGTCGAGCTGACCACGCTGACCAAGGAGTTCTTCATGCCGCGCCTGCTCGAACGCGACGAGGCCATGCGTCGTGAACCCATCGTGCGCTGGCCCTGGGATGGTGTGGCGGACGTGCGTCCGTTCGGCGCGTCGTCGGGCAAGATCATCGAAGGAGTGTATTAATAATGTCCGATGTCCGATGTCCGATGACCGATGTCTCGTGGGCGGGCGCCGTTGATGGCCCCGGACGTCAGCGCCCTGCGCTGGCGAGGCGAACACGTGGCACCTCGGCCTCACCAGACATCGGACATCGGACATCGGACGTCGGACCCTCCCTCAGCGAGCCCCTTCCATGAGTACCCCAATCCACATCCCCGCCCTCCGCCTCGGCGTGCCGTACAAGAGCGTCGACCAGCTCACCACCACCGGCGCCACCGTCAGCCAGGTCAACAGCGGACTGATCCGCCGGGACCTGCTCGGCATCGCCAAGGCGACCGAGGAGCTGCAGGCGATCCCGACGCAGCGGCTGCTGGCGATCTGCAAGGAAGCCGGCGAGCTGTTCCTCAAAGGCACCGTCCCGGTCGGCGAGGACGAGCGCGACCAGACGCCCGAGGATTACGTGCGCGCGGTGTCGGCGTCGTGCGGTCTGCCGCATGCGCTGGTACGCAACAATATGGGCAAGATCGCCCTCGTGCTCACCGACATGGTGACCATCCTCAAGGGCCTGACCCGGGGACTGGATCCGACCGTGATCGACTCTGGCATGGGTGAACAGCAGGGTGTGCCGGTGAGCTTCTACCGCACCACCGATTCGCTCGGCGTGGTGCTGCCGTCGAACTCCCCAGGGGTGAACTCGCTGTGGATCCCGGCGATCGCGCTGAAGGTCCCGGTCGTGCTCAAGCCCGGCCGCGACGATCCCTGGACGCCCTACCGCATCATCCAGTCGCTCTACGCCGCCGGCTGCCCGCGCTCGGCGCTGTCGTTCTATCCCACCAGCCACGAGGGGGCGCACGCCCTGCTGGCCATCGCCGGACGCTCGCAGCTGTTCGGCGATGCCTCGATCACCAAGCGTTACGCCGGCGACCCGCGCGTCGAACTGCATGGTCCCGGCTACAGCAAGGTGCTGATCGGTGCCGACCAGGCGGAGAACTGGGAGAACCTCATCGACGTGCTCGCGGCGTCGGTGGCGGCCAACGGTGGACGGTCCTGCGTCAACGCCTCGGCCATCGTCACCCACGCGCACGGCAAGGAGATCGCCGCGGCCCTCGCCGAGCGCCTCGCCACCATCGTTCCGCGCGACGCCGATGATGCGAAGGCGGGTCTCGCCGGCTTCGCCAACCCGGCCATGGCGCAGAGCATCGATGAGACCATCGACAAGGCGCTGAAGGAACCCGGTGCGGAGGACGTCAGCGCGCGTTTCCGCAATGGACCGCGCCTGGTCAGCCATCAGGGCCGCACCTTCCTGCAGCCCACCGTGGTCCACTGTGGCAGCTTCGACCATCCGCTCGCCAACCGCGAGTTCCTCTTCCCGTACTGCTCTGTCGTGGAAATCCCCCAACATCAGATGCTCGGCAAGATCGGTCCGTCGCTGGTGGTCAGCGCCATCGGAAATGATCCCGTCTGGCGTCGGGCCATGCTGGCGTCGCCGCTGATCCATCGTCTCAACCTGGGCGCCATGGCGACCTCGCACGTGCACTGGGATCAGCCGCACGAAGGCAATCTCTTCGAATTCCTCTACCGCCGTCGTGCGGTGCAGACGGCGGGTTAGCCGTGATCACCGGCGATCCGCGGGATGCGAGCTGATGAAACCCGCCATCGGTCCTGGCTCCAGCATCGACTTCGCCGCGCGTCCGCGGCTGGTGGCTGGCGCTGGTTGCCTGGCCCGGCTGGGCGAACTGGCGCGTGAGATCGGCGCCACCCGCGCCCTGGTGGTGACCGATCAGGGGCTGGTCGCCGCCGGCCACGCCGCGCGCGTGCAGCAGGCGCTGGAGGCGGTGGGCATCGTGGTCTGCTGCTATGACGGGGTGCGCGAGAATCCCACCACCGCCGACGTCGACGCCTGCCTGGCGGTGGCGCGGCCGGCCAACATCGACCTGATCGTCGGCCTGGGCGGAGGCAGCGCGATGGACACCGCCAAGGGCTGCAATTTCCTGCTGACCAATGGCGGGCGGATGCGCGACTACTGGCACACCAAGGCGGCGCTCAAGCCGCTGCTGCCGCTGATCGCCATCCCCACCACCGCCGGCACCGGCAGCGAGTGCCAGAGCTACGCGCTGATCGCTGATGAGGACACCCACCAGAAGATGGCCTGCGGCGACAGCAAAGCGGTCGCGCGCATCGCCCTGCTCGATCCCACGCTGACCCTCACCAAGCCACGCCGGGTCACCGCCTGCACCGGCCTGGACGCCATCGGCCACGCGGTCGAGACCCTGGTCACCAGCAAACGCAATGCGGTCTCGCATCTTTTCGCGCGCGAGGCCTTCGCCCTGCTCAACGCCAATCTGCCGGTGGTGCTGGATCATCCCGACCACCTCGCCGCCCGCGGGGCGATGCAACTGGGCGCGGCCTATGCCGGCCTGGCGATCGAGAACAGCATGCTCGGCGCGGCGCCCGCGTGCGCCAACCCGCTGACCGCGCACTTCGGCGTCGTGCACGGTCAGGCGGTGGCGACCATGCTGCCGACGGTGGTGCGCTACAACGCGCACGATCCCGCGGCGGCGGTGCTCTATGCCGAACTGGCGGTCCACGCCGGACTGTGCGCCCCAGGCAACATCGACGCCGCGGTCGGCTCCCTGGTGCGCCGGCTCGACGATCTGCTGGCCATCGCCGGTCTGCCCAAGGATCTCGCCGGCAGCGGCGTCACCGCAGCGGCGATCGAAGCCTTGGCTGATAACGCCGCGACCCAGTGGACCGGGACCTTCAATCCGCGCGTAGTGAAGGCGCCGGAGTTCCGCGAGCTCTATCGTGCAGCGCTGGGAGGGGCAGCGTGAGGTGTCCGATGTCCGATGTCCGATGTCCGATGTCTCGTGGGCGGCCGCCGGCGGTGTCTCCCAACGCCTCCATCCCACATGGGCGATACGGAACCCCCGGGGCGTCAGCATCACTCGACATCGGACATCGGACATCGGACATCGGACGGTGCGCCGTCCTCGTCACCGCATTCGCTCTCACCACGCCGCTCGTAGGCGCGGATACCGAATGGCTGATGTTCCGCGGCGACGCCGCGCAGACCGGCACCACCACGAGCGTCCTGGCCGACAGCTACACCCTCGCCTGGACCTATCCCACCGGCGGCGCCTGCACCTCGGCGGTGGTCGCCAACGGCATCGCGGTGGTCGGCTCGGGTTCGGGCGCAGTGCATGCGGTCGACCTGGTCAGCGGCAAGATGCGCTGGACCTTCGATCTCAAGGCACCGATCGATGCGGCGCCGCTGATCCTCGATGGCGCGGTGGTCATCGGCAGCACCGAGGGTCGCCTGGTCAGCCTGACGCTCGGCGATGGCACGTTGCGCTGGGAGGCCAAGGCCGGCGACAAGGTCGCCGCGGCCGCCAACTGGTTCGTCCATGCCGGGGTCAAACGCCTGCTGGTCGGCAGCTATGACAGCAACCTCTACTGCTTCAACGCCGCCGACGGGGTCGAGGTGTGGAAGTACGCGACCGGCAGCTACCTCAACGGCACCCCGGCCATCGGCACGCTCAGTGGGGAGCAGGTCGCGGTCGCCGGCGGCTGCGACTCCAAGCTGCACGTCGTCAACCTCGCCGATGGCGCCAAGCTGCGCGAGATCCCGGTCTCGGCCTATATCGCCGCCTCGGTGGCGGTGGCCGACGGGCGCGCCTACGTGGGCCATTACGGCAACGAGGTCATCTGCGCCGATCTCGCTGCGGGCACGATCGCCTGGACCTACAAGGACCGGGCCTTCCCGTTCTTCTCCTCGCCGGCGGTCGGTGCCGAGGTGGTGGTCCTGGGCGGCCGCGACCGGCGCATCCACTGCCTCGATCGCGTCACCGGCAAGGCCCGCTGGGTGGTTCCCGCGCGGGGCAATGTCGATGGTTCACCGCTGATCGGCGGCGGTCGCGTCCTGATCGGCTCTGATGACGGCCGCCTGTACCTGCTCGATCTCGCCGACGGCAAGGAACGCTGGTCGTACGAGGTGGGCGACAAGCTCTCCGGAGCCCCGGCCGTCGTCGACGGTCGGCTGCTGGTGGGTGGTGACGACGGCACGCTGTATACATTCACGCCTGGGCGTTGAGGAGTGTCGCGATGACCATCGAAACAGGCGTGTTGCCGCCGGCAGCTCCGGTCGCCGACTCGGCGACCACGGTCGGCAACTACTTCGTCAGCAATTATCCGCCCTTCTCCTTCTGGAGCGCTGAGCGCCTGCCGGATGCCGTCTCGGCCTTGGGCCGGGCCCCGCGTCCGGGCAACGATCTGGGCATCTACCTGCACATCCCGTTCTGCCGTAAACGCTGCCACTTCTGCTATTTTCGCGTCTATACCGACAAGAAGAACGACGAGATCCAAGGCTACCTCGACGCCGCTCTACTCGAACTGAACGCTTACGCCAAGCTGCCGGCGATCAGCGGACGGCGGGCGAACTTCGTCTACTTCGGCGGCGGCACGCCTTCGTTCCTCTCCAGCGAGCAGCTCATCGCCCTGACCGATGGGATGAAGTTCCTGGTTCCTTGGGACGGCATCGAGGAGGTCACCTTCGAATGCGAGCCGGGCACCCTCACCGATCGCAAGATCGACACCATCAAGCAGATCGGTGTCACCCGTCTGAGCCTCGGCGTTGAGAACTTCGACGACCACGTGCTGACCTCCAACGGTCGCGCCCACGAGTCGAAGCAGGTCTACCGGGCCTACGAGCGCGCGCGCGCCGCGGGCTTCCACAACATCAACATCGATCTCATCGCCGGGATGATGAACGAGACCGAGGACAATTGGAAAGCGTGCGTCGCCAAGACCATCGCGCTGGCGCCCGACAGCGTCACCGTCTACCAGATGGAAGTGCCGTACAACACGACGATCTACAAGGAGATGAAGGCTGAGGGCAAGGTCACCGCGCCGGTCGCCGACTGGGAGACCAAACGCCGCTGGGTGTCCTATGCCTTCGATGAACTGGTGCAGCACGGCTACACCGTCAAAAGCGCTTACACCGCGACAAAGAATTCGGCCAAGGTGTCGTTCATCTATCGCGACAAGCTGTGGGCGGGCGCCGACCTGCTCGGCCTCGGCGTCTCGTCCTTCGGCCACATCAATGGCACGCATTACCAGAACGAGCACGACTTCGCGCCGTATCTCTCCCGCCTGCAGGCCGGAGAACTGCCGCTGCACCGGGCCTATACCCCGGACAATGACGAGCGGTTGATCCGCGAGTTCATCCTCCAGCTCAAGCTCGGTCGGGTCGACACCGCGTACTTCGCCAACAAGTTCGGCGTCGATCCGCGCCAGCGTTTCAAAGCCCAGCTCGACGCGTTGGTCGCCCAGGGCCATTTCGCGCTCGACGGCACCATCATCACCCTGACGCGCGACGCCTTGCTGCAGATCGACCGCCTGCTGCACGGCTTCTTCCTGACCAAGCATGCCAACGCGAGGTACGCATGAGCAGGGGCCTGATGGGAAGTCAGCAGGAATCGGCCGCAGAGCCGCAGAGGCGCAGAGAAGAGCCCTCTGACATTTCGTCTCTGCGTCTCTGCGTCTCTGCGGCCACATCCTGGTGGTGTGGAGGCCAGCCATGAGCCCGGCGGTCGATCACTTCGCTCCGTTCATCGGCTTCTATGCCGATGCCAAAGCCAAGGCGCCATCGACCACACCGATCGATGGCGCGCAGATGCCGGAGCCGTACCGCTCGCTGCTGGTCAACGACGGTGACATGACGCCGACGCTGGAGCAGTTCCACCGCTGCAAGCTGCACCTCAAGGTCCTCGGCCGCGTGCATGCCGGTGAGGAATACCGCCGTCAGGTGCTGCTGCTCGATCCGCAGAATCGCCCGGTCGAATTCGGTGCCATCCGCATCCACCTCGATGTGCTGCTGCCGGCGGTGCAGAAACTGGTGCTGGCCGGCCAGCGCCCGCTCGGCGGCGTGCTGATCGAAAACAGCGTCCCGCATCGCAGCCGACCCAGCGCCTACTTCAGCGTCATCGGGGATGATCTGATCAACCGCGCCCTCGGGGTACCGAAGCCGTGTCTGTTGTATGGCCGCTGCAACACCCTGACGGCGGACGATGGCCGCGTGATCGCTGAGGTTGTCGAGATCCTTCCGCCGCATTCCGTTTCGTAGGAGCACCCATGATCACCAATCCCGATGTCATCGTCGTCGGTGCCGGTCCTGCCGGCACCACCGCCGCCTGCGTGCTGGCTATGCACGGTCGCAAGGTCGTGTGCCTGGATAAGGCCGCGTTCCCGCGTTATCACATCGGCGAGTCGCTGATCCCATACACCTACTTCACCCTCGCCCGCATCGGCATGGTGGACAAACTGCGCGAGTCGCACTTCACCAAGAAGTACTCGATCTGCTTCGTCAGCCAGAGCGGCAAGCAGTCGCAGCCGTTCTTCTTCGACAGCCATTTCGACCACCCGGCGACGCAGACCTGGCAGGTGCGGCGCAGCGAATTCGACGCCATGCTGCGCGACAACGCCAAGGCCAAGGGGGCGGAGATCCGCCACGACGTCAGCGCCGACAAGCTGATCGTCGAGCATGGCCGCGTGGTCGGGGTCAGCGGCAAGGACGCCTCAGGAAAACCATTCGAGCTGCGCGCGCCGATGACCATCGACGCCAGCGGACGCGAAGCCCTGGCGGTCAACCAGTTCGGCTGGCGCATGCCGGACAAGCCGCTCGACCGCTTCGCCATCTGGACCTACTGGAAGGGCGCGGTGCGCGATCCCGGGCGCGCTGGCGGCGCCACCACCGTGGCCTACATTCCGGACAAGGGCTGGTTCTGGTACATCCCGCTGCACGACGACGTCATGAGCGTCGGCGTGGTGGCGAAGAAGGAGTACCTCTTCCGCGATCCGAACGTGCAGGACATCGCCCAGATCTACCAGCGTGAGATCAAGGAGAACGTCTGGCTGACCGAGCACCTGGCGCCGGCGACGCAGTGCGACGAGGTGCGCATCACCAACGAGTACAGCTACCGCGCCAAGCACTGCGCGATGGATGGCCTGGTCCTGGCGGGCGACTCCTTCAACTTCCTCGACCCGGTGTTCAGCTCCGGTGCGTTCTTCGCCTTGAAGAGCGGCGAGATGGCGGGCGACGCCGTGCACGAGGCCCTGAAGAACGGCAACACCACGGGGTCCGCCTTCACCGCCTACGGCAAGCGTTACTGCGATGGCATCGAGGCGATGCGCAAGCTGGTCTACGCGTTCTATGACGAACGGGTGAACTACGGCCACTTCATCCGCGAATACCCCGAGCTGAAGGCCGACCTCACCGACTGCATCATCGGCGCGGTGGACAAGGACTTCGGGCCGCTGTTCAAGGCCTTCGCCGAGTTCGCGGAGATCCCGGCGGAGCTGCCATTCGGTTTGCCGCTTGATTCGCGAACGGCCGTCTCGGCGAAGTGATGGCGATGATCACGCGACATGCTGAGGACGCTCGCTGCGCTCGCGGGTGCGAAGTGCGAAGTGCGACGTG
>JANPIY010000614.1:0-2266 GCA_031425255.1 Planctomycetota bacterium | reverse complement strand
CAGGGTCTGATTCTTGTACAGTCGCTGCGCCGTGAGGCGCGCTGGGTCGACGCCCGCGAGGACGGCGTGACCGGCGGCACCCGGCACCAGTGCCAGGATGGCGGGCACGTCACCGTAGTGGCCTGTGTAGCTGCCGCCGAGGACGTCCTGATCGAAAGTCATCCAGCCCTCGTGACGGTCGTCCTTCGGCTTAAGTCCGAAGGCGTGGCTGGCGGTGCGGATGCCGATCACCGCTTTACCTGCGGCGAGGTGCGCGCGTACCAGGGCGAGGTGTTCTTTCGTCGGCGCGTGGCGGCGCACGCTGATCACCAACAGGTCGGCACCCGGCAAGGCGTCGAGCCCGAGGAAGTCATTGGAGTCGGTGGGGTCTTCCAATGCGAACACGCAGCGTAGCCCACGCGGGGTCAGTTCGCGCGTGGCGAATTCGGGCAGCGTCACTGCGGTCTGGTACTCGGGCTCACCGATCATGAACAGCACGGTCGGCGCCGCCGGTTCGCCAGCCAGTGCGACGGTAAGGGCGCCCACCCACGCCGTGATAACCGTCATCGCGGCGCGGACGTTGCGATAGGGATGCGGATCGCCTGATCGGGGGTGGCACATGGGTCGCTCTCCAGAACCGCGGATGGTAGGACGCCACCAGCGGAAGTTGAATAGCCGAAGACTCGACCAACTTGGCAAAATCAATGAACTCGCGCGATCCCCGAGGCAACGATTCCAGTCCGCCGAGGCGGGCCATGGGGATTTGCTGATGGCCGACTGAAGTCGGCGCTCCCAGGCGGAGCGCCGAGGTCAGCGCTGGTACGCCGGCAAGACGTGCCGGTTCACTGTCAGCGCCAGGACGGCCAAGCTGGTCATGTACACCGGGCCGTGGTCGTTCTCGTTGCCACCCGGGGGCGAGGACCAGCTGCCGGTCTGGTTCTGGTGGTCGGTCAGCAGTTTCTCCAGGCGCTGGCCGTAGGCTTCCCACGCCTCGGGCGCAGCGCGGGCCATGCCGACGGCATCGTAGTAGGCGCGGTAGAAGAACCATTGGCCCTGCCACGAGATCGGATCGCCCTGGATGCGGCCGACCACGCGGAGGATCTCCGGCGCGTCGTGTTGACCACCGACCATCAGGCTGAGCAGGGCGAGCCCGCGCAGCGCCGGGTGGTCCTGGCCGCGGCTCTCGTAGCCGACCTTGCCGTCCTCGGTGGTGAGGCGTTTGGCGTAGGCGACCGCGCCTTTGATGACGTCCTCGGGGACGGTGATGCCGACCTGCTGGGTGGCGTGCAGGCTCATGAGCTGCCAGCCCGACAGGCTCAGGTCGCTGCTGCCTTCATTCGGCTGGTAACGCCAACCGCCGCGATGCTGTTCGCCCTTCTGCACCCGGGCGGCATTGACCGTCACGGCGATGGCGCGCTCCAGGCTGGTGCGCACACGCTCCTCGAGATCCTCGTCGTGGGACATGCCCAGGGCCTCGGCCAGCATCAGGGCGGTGACGCCATGGCCGTACATGCGGCTGCCGTCCTGCTGGCCGTAATAGCCATTGCCGTCCTGCTGGGCGAGCACGTAGCGCAGGCTGCGTTGCAGCCACGGGCCATGCTCCGGATCATCGGGCGTGACCCCGGCGGCGAGGTGCGCCATCACCGCCAGGCTGGTGAGCGCGGTGCGCATGCGGTCGCCGACACTGCCGTCGGGACGTTGCTCGCTGCGCAGGTGTTCGAGTCCACGGCGGATGGCGCGATCGCGCGGGTGTTCGGTGGTGAGGATCTTGATGACCTCGGCGTCGCTGAGTTCAGCGGTCGCGGCCAGCGGGACCTGGACGAACAGCAGGCAGAGCAGGAGGAGGCGACGGGGGGGACTCATTTCCCTTCTCCCAGTCGCCGCAGGTAGGCCCTGATCGCCTCCTGATGCTCCTCGCTGAACCGTTCGATGTTGACCGAACCGACGTCGGTGCGCTGTTTCTCCTGCGCCCGCGCCCACTCCGCCTGATCGACCCCAGGAGGAGCGCGGCGCATGCCGGCGGCGCTCCCGGGATCGCCGGTGCCCTTCGCCTTGCCCTGGTTCTCGCCTGGACCGGGCGGACCTTCGCCCTCACCCGTGCCCTTGGCGCCCTTGGCCTGGCTCTGGCTTTTGCCTTCGCCTGGTGCTTCGCCCTGGCCGGTGCTGCTGGCGAGACGCGCCTGCTGGGCGGCGGCGGCCATGGCCTTGGACGCCTGCTTGAGAGTCGTGCTCTGGTCGGCGCCCGCCTGCAGGGCGGCCATCGCCGAGGCGGCAGCAGCAGCGGCGG
>JANPIY010000613.1:0-1573 GCA_031425255.1 Planctomycetota bacterium | reverse complement strand
GCCACGCCAGCGGCGCCGTGGGCAACATCCGCCGCGACCACCGCCACGCCGGTAGTACCAGCAGCGCCAAGAGCCCCAGCACCTGCCACGGCCCAGGCGGCAGCAGCCAGCCCATGGCGATGATGAGGGCAATCAGCAAGACGGGGGCGAAAAGCCGAGGTCTGCTCATGGTCGTTGGACTCCTGCGCTGCTGAATGTCGCCGGGGCCATCATCGCTGCGCACTACGCGCACCGGCTCGCCCAGTTCACTGGCCACCGTCACCGTGGCGCTTCCCAGGGCAAGGGTCCCGCTCCTCGCCGAGCCCTTGAGGACGTGAGTCAAATCCTGACGTGCATCAACGTCCAATCCACGTCAGGGACTCGCTCGTCATCAGGCCGGCGTCAGGATACCACGCTTGATAAGGCGCTCGATGGCGCCGTCGATGTCCTGAGAGGTTGCTTGGAGCGCGAGGCCCGCCACGACCCCGCTGGCCGTGACGCCATGGCGCTTCGCCGCGCTGGCCAGCGTCTTCCACGCGGTCTGCGGCAGCTTCACGGATCGCGGTTGGAGCGGACGGGTCTTCGTGCCCTTCGCTGGACGGCCAGGACGATGGATGATGGGAAGGTCTTCCCACTTCTTATCCGGCCCGTGACGCTTCTCCATCCGGCGCACGAACTCCTGGTACTCGTCTTTGCTCATGTCTTGGATGTTTTTGCGGGTCATGACAGTTCAGCGCAATCCGCGCCGCTCGATGGGAAAACCGGTGATGGGAAGGATCGTCAAGGGCATGATCGTGCCGTCCTCAAGGACCGTGTAGAAAAGTCGATACCACTGCCCACGCACGCGCCCCTCAGCCAACGTCACGGTCGCATCGTCCTTGTCGGGGCCGCAGCGCGTGGCGCGTCGGAAGGCCTCTTCCCAGAGGCGCAGGGGTCATGCCGTGCTCTGCGATGTGCTCCAGATTGCGCCCGGGGCGGCTGTCCCAGAGGAAGTGCGTCGGCATCTCGGGAAATAGTAACACCGTATCCCTGCAAGTCGATGGATGAGCCGACGGCCTTCCCTGACGGCTGAGAGAATGGCTAGGCATCCACCAGAAATGCCCGACAAACACAGCGCGACACGCAGTGGACCTAGCCAGGGTCACGAAGGGTAACCAAACGGCGACGGGCAGGAGCCATTGGTGGATGGCGGGGGAACCGGACGCGATGTCAATGGCGAGCGCATGCATGTCCCGTATTGTCTCCCCCACTTCTCGCTCATAAGACCCATAGAAACTCAACGACGTCGTATCGAAATCAAGGAACCTGGTATCCAACCCATACTGGCGAATGGCCTCCAGAGCGATGCCCGACATCAACGTGTCCAGACCGCGCGCATACAGATCATCCAACGCCTTGGCCAAGCGCTCCTCGGTGAAACGCTCAAGATCGAAGGTCTCGTCCTGCATAATCGTGGCCATGTCGTAAGGCGCCAACCGCTCGCGAATGCGCCATACCTGCGTCTAAAGCAGACGCAGGTCTCACGCCGCCTCCGTTTTGCGAGATAGCCGATCCCGTTTCCAGCGATGTTTGCGGATTGCCTTCCAGGTCCAAA
>JANPIY010000612.1:0-3245 GCA_031425255.1 Planctomycetota bacterium | reverse complement strand
CACACGGATCCCGCAGGACTTCCGGACTTCCGGACTTCCGGACTTCCGGACCGTCTCATCGGTATCCGCACGCACTCGACCTCGTAACCGTCGTGCGTCTTCAAGATCGCTTTCGCCGTGGTACCGAACTCGCCGGGTTCCTCGACGACGTTCGCGACCTCCAGCAGATTGACGCTGAAATGTTTGCGCCACGCGGTCGTCGAATCCGCAGAGATCGCAAAGTTTTCCAACGCGAATCGGCCGGCGTTCATCACCTGCGGGTACAATTGCGTGGCGATGCCATGGCCTTTGCCCAACGCAAAACGCGCGGCGTCGGCGAATGCGTCACTGGTCAGTCCCAGGATGTCGACGGCGCTCACGTCAGCCGTCCTCGTCCACTCAGGTCTCGTCGAGACCGCGCGCCATCAGGATCTTGCCTGAGCGCACCAGTTCGATGATGCCGAAAGGCTTGAGCAGGCCGATGAAGACGTCGAGTTTTTCGGTTTCGCCCGAGCAGCGCAGGATCACGGATTGGGCGCCGAAATCGACGACCTTGGCTTTGAAGTTCTCGGCGATCTGCAGGACTTCGGTGCGGTCTTTGAGGCCGACCTTGATCTTCAACAGGGCGAGTTCGCTCTCGATCACGGCCTGACCGGTGTGGTCGATGGCGTGCACCACGTCGATCAGCTTTTCCAGCTGCTTGATGATCTGCTCCAGCGCATCGGGATCGCCCGAGCAGGTGATGGTCATGCGTGAGTATTCCCCAGGCGCGGTGCCGTCGCCGGCATTCCACAACGCCGGTGAGACCACCAACGATTCCAGGTTGTACCCACGACGGGCGAAGACCATCGCCACGCGGCACAACACGCCGGGCTTGTTGCGCACGAGCAGCGAGATCGTGTGCAGCGGTTGGACGATCACATCGGTGACGATGTCACGACGCGGGGCTTTGCCCGGATCGAGTTCGAATTTTGCGCCGCGTTGTTCGGTCGTGGTAGCCATGGTCATTTTCCTAGTCTGAGGATCATTTGGAAGTGGAGCTGCAAGCTGCATGACTCGAATGGTCAGGTGCTGCCCGACGGCTTCTCCATCTTCGCCTTCGGCTTCTCAATGATCATGCCCGACAGCGGGGCGCCGGCGGGAATCATTGGGAAGACGTTGTCTTCTTTGACGACTTCGGCTTCGACCAAACATGGGCCATCGTTGTAGGCCATCGCCCACTTGATCGCCTTGTCGACATCGCCGGCGCGGGTCACGCGTTTGCCGGGGACGCCGTAGGCCGCCGCCAGTTTGATGAAGTCGGGATTGCCTTCGAGGTCGGCGCCAGAGAGGCGATTGTCGAAGAACAGTTCCTGCCACTGGCGGATCATGCCCAGGTAGCTGTTGTTGATGATGAGGATCTTCACCGGCGCCTTCTGCAGCACGGCGGTGGCGAGTTCGCAGAGCGTCATCTGGAAACCGCCGTCGCCGACCACACACCAGCTGGGAATGCCGGTGGCCATCGCCGCGCCAATCGCCGCTGGGAAACCGAAACCCATGGTGCCGGCGCCGCCGCTGGACAACCAATGACGATTCTTGGTGGTGCGGCAGAACTGCGCCGCCCACATCTGATGTTGTCCGACGTCGGTGGTGATGATGCAGTCGCGGCCGCCGAGCTGATCCAGGCGATCAAGCACGTACTGCGCACGCAGGCCGCCTTTTTTGGCGTATTTGAGCGGGTACTGCTTGCGCCAGCCGGCGATGTCTTTGAGCCACTCGGTGGTGTCGATCTTGCTGACCAACGGCACCAGTTCTTCGATCGCCAGCTTGGCATCTGCAGCAATGCTGACGTCGGGGCGGACGATCTTATTGAACTCGGCGACATCGATGTCGACGTGGATCTTGGCCGCGTCCTTGCAGAACTCGGAGAGTTTGCCGGTGATGCGGTCATCCCAGCGCGCTCCAATCGCCATGATCAAGTCGCAGTGTTGCACCGTGCGGTTCGCATACGCAGTACCGTGCATCCCAAGCATGCCCTGGTGCAGCGGGTGGTCTTCCGGACACGCGCCTTTGCCGAGCAGCGTGTTGACGATCGGGGCGCCGAGTTTCTCCGCGAGTTGCATGATCGCTTTGCCAGCACCCGAGATCACCGCGCCGTGTCCGACGTAGAGCACCGGCTTCTTCGCCTTCATCAGCAACGCCGCGGCCTTCTTCAGCAACGCGGGATCAGCACGACCTGGGATGTGGTAACCGGGCAGGCTGACGGTGTCGACGAAGGGCGCGGTGCATGGGCCCTGGGTGATGTCCTTCGGCAGATCGATCAGCACCGGGCCCGGGCGGCCAGTGGTGGCGATGTAGAATGCCTCCTTCATCACGCGCGGGATGTCGGCGGCGTTCTTGACCAGGTAGCTGTGTTTGACCACCGGGTAGGTGATGCCGGTGACGTCGGCCTCCTGGAAGGCGTCCTTGCCCAGCATCGAGGTGATGGTCTGGCCAGTGAGGACGATCATCGGCACCGAGTCCATCAGCGCGGTGAGCAGGCCGGTGACGCAGTTGGTCGCCCCGGGACCGGAGGTCACCAGGACCACGCCGACCTTGCCGGTGGCGCGGGCGTAGCCGTCGGCCATGTGGGTGGCGCCCTGCTCATGGCGGACGAGGACGAACTTGATCTTGGAGTCGACCAGGGCGTCGAAGATCGGCATCGCGGCGCCGCCGGAGTAGCCGTAGATGACCTCGACGCCTTCACGTTCCAGGCACTGGATGACTTTATCGCCGCCGGAGGTGGTTTTCTGAAGCATGGCTGGTTCCTTCGCTGAGCCGCTGAGGGGAAAGAGCCGCTTCCGGGCAGGAAACGGCGCTCCGACGCGCGGTGGGGTGCGCAACATGCTAAATCGTCACCCAAAGTCCAGCGCGAGCTTTGCCGTTAAGCGTCACTGTTGATTGAGGGCGAACAACTAGCCTCACAGTTTATTGCTGCCGGCTCGAACGTGGCATTTTATACCAGAATCACAGGGCAGACCTGCAGGCGAGCTCTGCCTCCTTCGCTCCGGACGCACCCCGCCTCGGGTTGCGGCGCCGCTCTCAGCCGCCATCGTGCCGCCCGCACACGAGATCCCGGACCCCGGATCCCGGGCTCCGGACCCCTCTCCTCAGGAACTCCCATGGCCAAAGTCGTCATCAATCCTCGTATCCGTGGCTTCATCTGCCTCACCTCGCACCCCATCGGCTGTGCTGAGAACGTCCGCCGCCAGGTGGAGGTCGCCATCAAGGGCGGCCCCGGCAAGGGC
>JANPIY010000611.1:0-4438 GCA_031425255.1 Planctomycetota bacterium | reverse complement strand
CCGGCGTCGGCGGCGCCGGTGTGCGCGATATCCTGCCCTTGCTGCATGGGGTGGCACAGTCGCTCGGCCGTCGTCTGCGTCAGCGCCATCTCGCTGCGACGCGACTCAGCCTGACGGTCAAATGGGGCATCGGTGCTACCCGCCAGGTCGCTCTGACGCCGAGTTACCAGATCCAGGCCGATCGTGATCTCATCCATCTCGCCGAATACCTGCTGGTGCAGGCCGGTGAAAGGCCACAGCCGTGGAGCTGGCTGCGTCTGACCGCCACGGGTCTGGTCGCGGCCGAGGAGCAGCACGATCTCTTCATCCTCGCAACTGCGCCGTGGGATCGGCGGCCGCTGCCGAATCGCAGCGAATTGCCGACGCTGGAGCCGACGCCAGTGGCTGGCCATGCGCTGTTCGCGGGTGGTTGATCCGCCGACGCGAACGGCACGTCCTCCGCTTGGGCTCGCAGCGGGCCTCGCTTCAGGCCACGGAGGATTCATGGGCAAACGTATCCCTCCGACACCCACCCGTGTGGCCATCGTCACCGGGGCCGCTCGCGGAATCGGCCATGGGATAACCCAGTCGCTGCTCGCGGACGGCTTCACGGTCGCAGCCTGGGATCGCGACCGTCGCGCCTGCGCCGATCTCGCGCGCGAGGCGGGCGCGGACGCACGCCTCCTGGTCATGAGTGTGGACGTCGCCGACGAGCGCCAGGTGCGCGCGGCGACGCGGCGTGTCAGCGCGCATTTCCGGCGCATCGATCTGCTGGTCAACAATGCCGGGATCGCCGAGCCGCATGCCGGTCCGATCGAACGCTTGCCGATGAGCACCTGGAACCAGTTCCTGGCGGTGAATCTGACCGGCGCGTTCCTCTGCGCCAAACACGCGATTCCGGCGCTCCGGCGCAGCGGTGGGACGATCATCAACATCGCCTCCACGCGAGCGCTGCAATCCGAGCCCGGCACCGAGGCCTACGCCGCGACCAAGGGCGCCTTGGTCGCGCTCACCCACGCGCTCGCCATCAGCCTCGGCCCGGCGATCAGGGTCAACTGCATCAGCCCAGGGTGGATCGCGGTGGAGCGCTGGCAGCAGCGCTCCACCCCTGCACCAGCCAAAGTCCGGCGACGCGACCATGCGCAGCATCCCGCCGGTCGGGTGGGTCACCCGGCTGATGTGGCGGAGCTGGTGCTCTATCTCGCGTCCGGCAAGGCCGCCTTCATCACCGGCCAGAACCTGGTGATCGATGGCGGCATGACCCGCAAGATGATCTACACCTCGTGAGCCGTTCCGCCCTCCGAGTCTCCAACGTCAGCCATTCGACCCTGGCGACTGCTGCCTGATGTACAGGAAGCAGATCTTGTTGTTCACCGCGCCCGCTGCGTTGCGGATGGTCAGGCGGCCATCGGTCACCGTCACGACCACCACGCCACTCACCCACGGCTGGGCGGCGGTGGGAAAGCCATCGACCACCACCGTGCCTTCAGCTGCGACGCGGTAGCGGCTATCGAGAAAAGACGGGTCACCGCACACCACCGACACCTCGTAGGATCCGTTCGGTACGGCCACCTCCCAGAACGCGTCGGGATTGGCGGGCTTCTGCATGTGATTGAGGGTGTCGTAATAGGGCTGCTCCCACCAGAAGCCGGCGTAGGGGCGGGTGCGGGTTTCGAAGGTGTCGCGATTCCAGCCATAAGTCAGGCGTCCCGGCCGGGCACCGAAAACATCGCCATGGTCATTGCGGAAATCGGGAAACTGCTGCGGCGCGCCGCGTGGGAGGAAATCCACCTGGAGCCGGAACGGCACCCACTGATCGACCACGGTGAAGGTAAGGTCCATCGCTATCCCCGCCGCGCCGCCGGCCTGCGCCTGGGCAAACGGCGTCACTACCAGTCGGTGACTGCCCAGCGCGGGCGTCCACGGCAGGTAATCGCTGCCACCCGCCGCGTCGCCAGCGAGCGCATACGGCTGGTGATTTTCCACCCGCACCACGCCATCGAGCACGAAGCGCACGCTGCCGACGGTCGCCGGCACGGTCTCGGCGCGGATGTTCAGGCGCGGCGGCAGGGTGAAGCGGTTGAGGACGATGCCATTGCCGAGCAACGGGAACTCCTCCACCGGCTGATCGGTGTCGGCATCAATCAACACCAGGCGCGCGACCACCGGCCGTGGCGCCTCGCTGATGGTGCGCGCGATGATGTGATCGCAGGACAATGGCCAGGAGGTCTCGCTCTGATCCATCAATCCGAACACGCCGAGCGCCGGCAGCGTGGCGTCCACCGCCTGCAACTGCGGTTGCGCGGGGAAACCGCCGCCGGTATCGACGAAGACCTGGATCACTCCGGTGGTGGCGTCGCGCACCACCCGCCAGGTGCTGCTGCGTCCGCCCAGGTCGATGGATGCGCTCGCCAGGACCACGGTGATGAACTCCGCCGTGCCGCCGGCATAGCTGCTCCGGACCAGGGTGAAGGCGTCACCCGGATGCCACATGACTTCGTAATGGTTGAATGGTGTGGTCTCGCCGAAGAACACGCCGAACGAATTCGCTGGCGATGGACCCTGACCGACGCCGATGGTCACCCGCGCCTCGATGGTGAAACGGGTCTGCGGGAAGGATGCCGCACTGCGGAGTGCACTGCTGATCCCGAACGAGCCGGTCAGCGCCTGCCCGCCACCGATGGCCCAGTCCTCCGCGATCCAGTGACCATGGTCCACATCGAAGGTGTCCTCGAGGATGACGGAGGAGGTCGCGGCCACGGCCCGGCTCGTCATTGCAAAAATCAGGACCGCTATGAGCACACCAGGTAAAAAGTGGCGCAGGGTTCGGGATGAAATGACCAGTGGCATGGGGGACCTCACTAAAAATGGGGGGTGTCGCGCGCGCTCCGCTTCATGGATTGATGGAGAAATGAAATCCTGTCACTCCAACTCACGTCGCGGCCGCCAAGGCCGCCGGAATGCCAGGCAGTTGAAAACACAGAGTCCTTTGGCGGCTTGGCCGCTTCAAGCTGATCGGCAACGGAGCCACTTGATGGCCACCTATATCCCGGATGGAGATGATATGGTTCCTCGGTGAGATGAGTGGGTTTCAGAACTGCAATCACATGTCCGCTCTGGGGATCAAGCGGAGAAAGGCTGGCCGCAGAGACGCGAAGACGCAGAGGAAGACAAGAATAGGGGCTTTTATTTCTGCGACTCTGCGTCTCTGCGGCCCGATCCGCTCTCATTGACTGAGATGCACCCACTGATCACGCCGAAGAACCAAAGATATTTACCACAGAGCTCACGGAGCCCACAGAGGGTGACCAGCTTTTCTCTGTGCGCTCCGTGAGCTCTGCGGTGAATATCGGCTGTCGGTCGCCGATGAGAAAGTTAACTGGAGGGCCGCGGAAGCCGGCCTCTGGCCAGGTAACGTTTCAACATCGCTGTGGTCGAGGGATTGAAGCCGGCGATCGCCGCCTTGCTCTTGCCGCGGCTGCCGGCGAGCTGCGTGCGCACCTGCTTGGCCAGCACCTTGCCCAGCTCCACGCCCCACTGGTCGAAGCTGTTGATGCCCCAGATGAAGCCCTGCACCGCGGTGCGGTGTTCATAGAGCGCCAACAGCTGGCCGGTGCTGTAGGCATCGAGCTGTTTGAGCAGCAGGACATTCGACGGACGGTTGCCTGGGAACTCCTTGTGCGGCACCAGCGCTTCCGGCACGCCCTCGGCGCGGAGCTGCTCGGCGGTCTTGCCGAGCGCTAGCGCATCGGGTTGGGCGAAGAAGTTGGCCATCAGCTCATCGTGGTTGGCGACCACCTCGCCCTTCAGCTTCACCGGCTGCTGACTGGTGATGAAGCCGATGAAATCCGCCGGCACGGTGCGACCCTGATGGACCAGTTGGTAGAACGAATGCTGGCCATTGGTTCCCGGCTCGCCGAAATCGATCTCGCCAGCGGCGAAGGGCAGCACTTCGCCATCGAGGGCGACACGTTTGCCATTCGATTCCATGTCGACTTGCTGGATGTGCGGGGCGAGTTTCAGCAAAGCCTGGCAGTAGGGCAGCAGCGCCCGGGTGTGGTGACCGAGGAACGACGAGTTCCACACCCCGAACAATCCCATCAATACCGGCAGGTTCTTCTCCAGCGGTGCGGACAGCAGGTGCTGATCGATGCTGCGCGCACCGGCGAGGAAACGCTGCACCTGCGCGAAACCATATTGCAACGCCAGCGGCAGCACGCCGACCGCGCTGCAGACGCTATAACGTCCGCCGACCCAATCCCAGAAGCCAAAGGCGTTCTTCGGATCGATGCCGAAGGCGGCCACATCCGTGAGGTTGGTCGACACCGCGACCATGTGTTTGCCGACCGCCTTGGGGCCGAGCTTTCCGACCAGCCAGGTGCGCAGAGTCTTGGCGTTGAGCATGGTCTCGGCGGTGGTGAAGGTCTTGCTGATCACCACCACCAACGTGGTTGCCGGC
>JANPIY010000610.1:0-6383 GCA_031425255.1 Planctomycetota bacterium | reverse complement strand
TCGGCGTTGAAGCGCGCGACCCAGCCGCCGGGCGCCATGGTGCCCTTGGCGTGGCCGTTGGCATCCCATAGGCGGGGGAGAAGAATGTCCTCCTGCCAGATCTTGGGCGGCAGATAGGTGTCGAGCGCATCCGGCAGCTTGGTGAAGTTGCCGGCGGTGAAGTAGATCATGCCATCTGGGCCGAGGGCGAGGCCGTGCGGACCATGTTCGCCGGAGCCATCGATGCCCTTCAGCTTGGTCACCTGGTCGAACGAGTCGTTCCCGTCGGTGTCCTGCAGGCGGTAAATACCGCTGCCGTTCTTGGCGTAGCTGCCGCTGATGGTCACATAGAGGCTGTCGTACGCCCACAGCAGGCCCTGCGCAGAACCGGCGGCGACGTCGAGTTTCTCGACCTTGGTGGTGGCGGGATCCGCCCCGGCAGCGCACGGGGTGATGCGGTACAGCGCGCCGCTCTGGTCACTGGCGATCAGGCGGCCCTTGGGGTCGGCGCACAGGCTGACCCATGAGCCCTGCTCGCCTTTAGGCACGGTGTAGATGACTTCAGCCCGGAAGCCGGGCAGCAGGCTCAACTGATCCGCCGCCAGGATGCCGCCACCGCCGGGCTTGCCGCCGGCGGTGCCGCCGAACACGTCGCCCCAGGGATCCTTGCCGAGTTTGCCGAGATCGGCCGAGCCTTTCCAAGCGGCGTCGTCGAAGCCGGGTTTCTCCCAGCCGTCGGTCTTCTCTCCGCATTTCCACGAGGTGTCCGTCACCACTTCACTGGTCTTGCCGGCCTTGTCCTTCAGCACCAGCTTCGCGACCATGGCCGCGGCGCCGTCGTCGTTACGCCCTTCGACGGCGATGACGTTGGCCCCGGCCTTCAGATGCTTGGCCACATCGACACTGACCGGCTCCTTCCACTCATCGGATTTGCCAACCTGCACGCCGTTGACGTACACCGCAGCGTGATTGTCGCCGGTGACCTGTAGCTTGGCCGAGGCGGGAACCGCCTCGACGGAGAAGCTCTTACGGAAGCAGACCACCTGGTTGGCACTCGCCGTAGGCGAATTCCAGATCCAGAGCGGAGTCTCCGCCGCCTGGGCTGCACCGCCCATGGCCAGGATCACGAGGGAGGTGGACAGGAAGGTACGCAGCATGGAGTGGTCCAGGGAGGGGAGAGAGGGGGGCGAGGGGATGCCGGGATGGCCCGGCTCCGCCATCACTTCAGCGGCGTGAGCTTGATGTCCTTGAACTGGATCTTCATCGGCGGGCCGGCGTGGAGCTGCAGGGCGATGATGCCTTCGCGCACCGCGTCCTTGGCGGACTCGTCGATGGTCTCCGACATCAGGGTGCCGTTGATCACGTGCGTCATGGTGGTGCCCTTGGCGGTGACCTTGAAGTGGTTCCACTCGCCCTTGCCCTTCACCGAGGCCTGCAGCGCCTTGCCGTCGGCGAACTGTTCGGTCTTGGTCTTGGTCTTGCCGTCGCCGAGCCAGGCGCGCTGGCCCCGCTGGGCGAGGATGTCGCGACCGGTGCGCTCACCGTAGTTGATGCCGGTGTAGGTGGTGCCGGTTTCGACGTCGGCCTGGTAGCCGGAGACCACGTGGTTGCCGAGATCCTTGGAGCGGTACTGCACGCCCGAGTTGCCGCTGTCGCTGAGGAAGCGGTAGGTGAATTCGAGTTCGAAGTCCGCGACCGTGCCTTTCTTCCAGATCAGGAAGGTGTTGCCCGGGAGTTTTTTCGCGTCGGTGCTCTCACCGGTGATGGCGCCGTCCTCGACCTTCCAGTAGCCCTCGGCGCCCTCCCAGCCGTCGAGCGTCTTGCCATCGAACAGGGCGATGGCGTCAGCCGCGGTGAGCGGGAACGCGATGGCGGCGATCAGCGCGAGAGCGGCACTGCGGAAGTAGGAGAGGCGCATGAGTGGACCTTCAGGGGGGTGATGGCGGATGGTTATGAATGGAGGGAAGCACACGGCATGATCGGATGAGGCGCAACGTCGCCATGAGTGACTGACAGGGATACCGCTGACACGTATTCGCGTTTGCCGGATTTTATCGGACTTTTGTGCAGTCAATCACTAGCACGCTATCAACACGACCATCCCCACGCAGTCGCCCGGAACAGGTGGCCACGTGGGGATCGTTCGGGCTCGGGTTACTTCTTGTTCTTACGGTAATCGCCGACGTTGGGCGCATCCGGGTTGACGTCGGGTCCGAAGTAGCGCAGGAGCACCAAGGGTTCCGTGGTCGAGGTGTTCTTGAGGGTCACACCCTTGGTGGCGGCGCCTTCGGTGATGTAGACCTCATCCTCGGTCAGTTCATTGAAGCCGATCATCTTCGGGCTGCTGATGCGCAGGCTGTTCATGTAGCCTTCGCCCTGCACGACGATGGCGCTGGACGCGCCCTTGTCAGTGACGGTGCAGGTGGTGCCGGGGTCGACGGTCAGTTCCTTGGCGCTGAAGTACTGCTTGCCCTTCACGCGGCCGTAGACCACCCACTTGTCGACGTAGCCCTGGGCGGCGGTGTCGGCGCAGGGGATCGGTTCGAGGTAGTGGTTGGCATGGAACTGCGGATCGACGTTCGCTTCCCAATCGAGCTGGTCGACGATGTAGTCGATGTCCTGCTTCTTGTCGGCGGGCACATCCTTGACCAGCAGATCCCAGGGGACCGCGCGGCCTTCGACGAGGTTCTGGTACATGCCGAAGACGTCGGAACCCCACTGTGGCTCGTAGGTGCACAACGAGCCGGGTGCGTGCAGGATCCCAGGGCCCACCAGCCAGCCGGTGCCCGGCTGCAGCCGCTGCGCGGCGGACAGGTTCAGCAGACCATTGTCACCTTTGTTCCAGTCACGCAGGCACTGCTTCACCTGCTCCTTGGTGGTCCCTGGGTTCAGGCCATAGAAGGTGTAGGCGAAATTGTTTTCGACGTTGTTGTGCTGAGGCGGGAAATAATAGGCCTCGGGTTTCCCCTGCTGGCCGACCTTGTCCGCCAGGTCGAAGTCGTGATGCATGTGGTGGGGGATGGGCCCCATGTTGTCGAAGAACTTCGAGTACACCGGCCACTTGCCGTATTCCTTCCAGATGCGAGGACCGACGATCTCGGCGCCCAGTGCGGCGATGGCCGCCCGCAGGGTGAAGCGCGAGCCCTCGTGGACGATGTAGCTCAGGCCTTCGTCATCGCGACGGTTGTCGTTGGCCGCCTCGGTGGTCGAGCCGAACCAACGCTCATCGATGCCGCCGCGGTCGAGGCCGAAGGCGTAGAGGTCGCGTGGGTCGAGTTTGAGGCGCTGGCCGGGCTGCAGGAATGAGCGCGGCACCCAGCAGGGCGCCAGGCGCAGCAGGCCACCGTTGGTCTTCATGGCGGCCGTGGCCGCAGCTTTGACGTCGGCGCCGGTCAGGGTGGTCAATTGACGGACGTCGCGGGGGACGGTGGCGGGTGAGATCATGGAAGCATCCTCGGGTGGTCGTACTCAGGGTGGCTTGAAAGACGGGGGTGAAAGTGCGGACAGACGCGGGGTATCGGGCTTGGAGCACACATCCCAAACCGCTGAGCGTCACCGCACACCGGCGGACGATCCCACCAACTACCACATTTGCAAAGACAAATACAGGCATACACAGAGGGCGTTGCATCCGCCCAGGTAACGCCTCCACACATGTTCGCCCAAGAACGTCACAGCTTGATCCTCGACCTCCTGGAAAAGGAGGGCTCGGTGCGCGTCGCCGTCCTGGCGGAGCGCCTCCAGGTCACCGAGGAGACCGTGCGCCGCGACCTCGAGCGGCTCGGCCACGATGGCAAGCTCCAGCGCACGCATGGCGGCGCCTTGGCCTTGGACGCCTCGAAACGCGAACAACCCTTCGATGTCCGCAGCAGTGCGCAGCAGCGTGAGAAGGACGCCATCGCGCGCGTCGCCGCGGCGCAGGTGCAAGAGGGCGAGGTCATCGCCATCGATGGCAGCTCGACCGCCTTCGCCTTGGCGCGCGCACTGGCGGATCAGGCCATCACCGTCATCACCACCTCGATGCCGGTGATCATGGCGCTGGCGCAGCGGACGCGGATCCGCGTGGTCTGCGCCGGCGGCACGCTCGACCGCACCTCGATGTCGTTGTCGGGCGCGCTTACCGAGCAGGTGCTTGAACACTACAACATCCACCGCCTGTTCCTGTCCTGCACCGGCATCGATGCGGAGCGCGGACTGACGGAAACCGCCGACGGTCTGGCTGCTGTCAAACGCCGTCTGATGGCACGCGCCGCCCAGACCTACCTGCTGGCGGATCACACCAAGTTCGGCGTCCGTGGCGGCTCGATCTTTTCCGCTGCCGATCAGATCGATGCTCTCATCACCGATACGTCAGCACCCGCGGACCAGCTCGTCCGTCTGGCCCAGGCCGGGGTCACCATCCATCAGGCCGAGTGACGACCGCCTCGTTCCTGCCACCGCCGTCAGCCATCCTCATCACCACTCCTGCACAGGACGCACCCATGAGCCAGCACCCCAACAACTACCCGAAGCTGCACAACGCGACCTGGCCCGGCCTGGTCGGCAAGGGTGGCACGGGACCGAACGATGAACCGTTCATCGATTTCGACACCATGCTCGACATGACGGCCAAGGCCGAGGTCGATGGCGTGAAGTTCGATGGCGTCGACATCTTCCTCTTCGATCCGCACCTCTCGATCGATGCCAGCGACGAGGTGCTCAAGCAGCTCGCTGACAAGGTGAAGCAGAAGAACCTGACCATCGGCTCGCTGGTCGCGCCGGTGTGGGGACCCACCGGCGGCGGTTCGGCTTTCGGCAGCGAGGAGGAACGCGGCAAGTTCGTCGAACAGGTGAAGAAGGCCTGCCGCATCGCCAACAAGCTGAAGGACCTGGGGGTGCGCAGCGACAACCTCATCCGCATCGATTCCTCCGGCGGGCCAGGGGACTGGGCCAAGGATCCGGTCGGCAACACCCGCAAGATCGCCGACACCTTCCGTGAGGCGGGCAAAGTTGCCAAGGACAACGGCGAGCGTCTTGCCGCCGAAGGCGAGATCTGCTGGGGTGGCATGCAGAGCTGGCGCAAGATCGCCGATCTGCTCGACAAGGTGAACATGCCCGGCGTCGTCGGCATGCAGGCCGACATGGCGCACACCCTGCTCTTCCTGATGGGCTACAACGCCCCCGAGGATGCGCTGCTGCCGGCCGGCTACGATTGGAAGGACAAGGAGGTGTTCTACACCGCTTACAAGAAGATGACTGACGTGTTGCGCCCGTGGGTGCTCGACTTCCACGTCGCGCAGAACGATGGCACCGTCAAGGGCCAGGGCTCCCATGACAAGACCGGGCGGCACTGCCTGGCCAAAGACCCCAACGGCAAGCTCGAGATCGCCAAGGCCGCCGGCTTCTGGCTGCGCGACGCCAAGGGCGAGGTGACCAAGGCGGTCAAGCACCTGTGCTGGGACGGCTGCATGTTCCCCAACGCGGTGATGAAGCAGCAGCAGACCTGGAACGACATCCTCGGCGCCATGCTGGCGGTGCGCGACGCACACGGCTGGCAGCAGGCGGAGCATCAGGCGAAGGCCTGATGCATGTCCGATGTCCGAAGGTCCGATGTCCGATGTCTCCTGAAATGGACGCATCACGAGACATCGGACATCGGACATCGGACGCTGAAAACTACTCAACCAACCCACGGAATAAAAAATGACTGCAAAACCACTGAACATCGGCCTCGTCGGCTACGGCTTTATGGGCCGCACCCACTCCAATGCCTACCGCCGCGTGGCGAACTTCTTCGACCTGCCGTACACCCCGGTGCTGAAAGCCGTGTGCGGCCGCGATGAGGCCAAGACCAAGGCCTTCGCCGCGCAATGGGGCTACGAATCGACCGAGAGCGATTGGAAGCAGCTGATCGCGCGCAAGGACATCGACGCGATCGACATCTGCACCCCCAACGACAGCCACGCCGAGATCGCCATCGCCGCCGCCAAGGCCGGCAAGATGGTGCTGTGCGAGAAACCCCTCGGCCGCACCGTCGCCGAGGCCGCCAGGATGGTCAAGGCCATCGAAGCCGCCGGCGTGCCCAACACGGTGTGGTACAACTACCGCCGCATCCCGGCGGTGACGTTGGCCAAGCAGCTGATCGATAGCGGCAAGCTCGGACGCATCTTCCATTACCGCGCGGTCTTCCTCCAGGATTGGACCATCAACGCCGACCTGCCCCAAGGGGGCGCAGGGTTGTGGCGCCTCGACGCCAAGGCCAGCGGCTCGGGCGTGACCGGCGACCTGCTGTCGCACTGCATCGACACCGCCATGTGGTTGAACGGCGGCATCACCGATGTCACCGCCATGACCGAGACCTTCGTCAAGGAACGTAAACACGTCCTCACCGGCAAGGTCGAGAAGGTCGGCATCGATGATGCCTG
>JANPIY010000609.1:0-3121 GCA_031425255.1 Planctomycetota bacterium | reverse complement strand
CCGCGGCCGGACGGTGATGCGGGTGGTGGTCGTGCCATTGTCCTCGGCGGCGACGATCTGGTAGCTGCCGAAGGCGTTGGCGATGCGGAACGAGACGCAGGTGCCGAGGTGGAGCAGGCCGTCGCCGCTGATGGGGATGGTGCTGGTGCCCAGGCCGCTGGGCAGGTTCGGATTTCCCGGGGTCGTGGTGATGGGCCCGCTGACTCTGAACCCGGTGGTGCGGACGACCGGAGTGCCGGCGGCCACGGCCTGCGTCACCGCCGTGGTGAAGGTCATGCTGGTATGAGGATACGCTGAGAGGCTGGCGATCCCCGTCACCTGATCGCCCAGACGGATACGATCGCCGACGGCAAACATGCCAGGGGGCAGACTGGTGTCGCCAGCGGGTGCGGCGTAGCTGAGCGTGGTGCCGAGCGCAGCGTCAGCGAGCGCGCTGCCGGTGAGGTAGACCGGGGGGATACGTTCTTCACGGGTGGAGCTGTCGTTCGACTTGTTGGCGAAACCCTCCATGAAACCCCATTGGTGATTGCTGCCGCGCGTCAGCCGGGTGACCTCCTCGCGCTGGCCCTGGCCAACGTCACCGACCAGGATCTGTCCACTGAGCGCGTCGTAGGTCATGCGATGCGGGCTGCGCAGGCCGATGCAGTAGAATTCCTCCAGTGCGCCGGCGATACCGACGAAGGGGTTGTCGTTGGGGATGCCATAGCCTGGGTAGAGCAGGGGTTGCCCAGGTCGACGCGCTGGCGGCGCATGGCTGCGCGTGCTGCCGGGCGTCCAATCGACATCGATGCGGAAGGCGCCGCTGAACAGGCCCTTGGCGATGCGTTGACTGTTCTGATAGACGTCGGCGGACTGTCCTTCATCGCCGTTGACCGCATAGAGGTAGCCCTCGTTGTCGAAGAACACTTCGCCGCCGTTGTGCCACAGGTGGCGATCCGGCTGGTCGAGCAGGATCTGTTCGGAGCCAGGGTCGGCGGCGAGCGAATGGTCCGGCAGGGTGAAGCGGGCTACGCGATTGCTGGTCGCATTCGCCCCCGCACCCGAGGGTGGGCGATAGTAGGGCAGACCGCCGATATCCGGCGGCAATGATTTCGCCTGGTAACCGAGATAGAAAGAACCGCGGTTGGGCGAGCCCGCCTGACCGAATTGCGGGTGGAAGGCGAGGCCCATCAGGCCGCTGTCGTCCCAGCCCTGGCACCACCAGCGGGTGCCATTGGTCAGGTGCCCAGCCGTGGGAGTGGCATCATCGGCATCGACGTCGTCGTCATTGAGATCGAGCACCAGCGTCTTGGTGGTCGTCGCGGGATCGTTTTCGAACGACCAGATGCGACCTTCGCGTTCCAGCACCCAGAGGCGATTGGTTCCGGGCAGCGGGCGCACGGTGATGGCACCTTGGAAGCGCAGATGCGGGAAGGCTGGCGTGACGATGAAGCCGCCGCTGGGTATCGGCGGCGCTGACGGCACGTTCAGGTATGGCGCACTGGCAGGCCGCATGGCCGGCGCCTCGCCCGCGCTGAGCGCAGCGCAGACACCGATGGCGATCACTGCTCGAAGGAGACTGCGATGCAGCCGGTACGCGTGGTGCGGATGCGTCAGGATGAAGCCGACGGTGGGGGGACGCAGGTGGCGCGCGGTGTGCATGGCGGTCTCGGTTCAGGGGCATTCGTTGCAACGACGACCGCGTGCTGGGGCACCTGAGGGGAATGGACAGGCCATTCGATGCATCAGGACGCTTGCAACATCAGGGACGAAGTCGAGGCGCAGTGTGTGAGCCGCCGGGTTCTGTCCAGCGTGTGCCCTGCATCAGCGACCAACCTTCATAATGGGCACGAACTCGCTCCGGCGGTCGGGTCCGGCTCCTCAAGAGGCCAGGAGTATGGGCAGATGTCGGCCGCCCGCGGATGGAACTAGCCGGCGCGGGCGAAGAGGTTCCAGATGCCGAGCCCGGCGAGCAGGACGGCGGCAGCGGCAGCGAGGAGTCCGGCCAGGCTCAGGACCAGCCACGCGGTCCAGCCGCCGCCGGCTGGGATCACCCAGGCCCAGGCCGGGCCACGACGCAGGTGCCAGGTGGGATAATCGCGCAACCAGCGCGCTACCGGCATCACCAGCCAGACGATGACGGCGAAGGCGACGCCGCAGATGACGACCACCACCAGCGTGCTCTGCGACTCGCTGCTCATCGCCCGCCAGGTGACGCGCCCCTGCCGCCATTGCCACCACACGTACAGCCCGCCAACGAGCGGCAGGATGTTGAGCATCATCAGGACTTTGAGGTGATGGCCCAAATGCAGGCGCAGGCGTGGCGGACCGTCGCTGGGGGTGGTACCGGTGCCGGTCACGCTGCGCGGGTGTTTCGCGGGATCGACGACCATGGCGAGAGCTTCGATGAGGCGCTGACGGCGGCAACACGCGGTTGACCGACCGCTGAGGGGTGGCTGGAACCCTTCCTTCCTGGCATCGGCATCTAGCATCCCGCCACGCCGCTTGTCCGTCGCCCGTAGGAGCACACATGTCCATCGCCACCTCGCCCGCCTGGAAATCACTTACCGCGCATGCCCAGGCGATCGCTGGGACCCACCTACGCGACCTGATGACGGACGGCAAACGTTGTGCCGCGATGACGGCGGAACACGACGGCGTGCTGCTGGATTTCAGCCGTCAGAACGCCACCACCCAGACCGTCGGCCTGCTGCTGGATCTGGCCCGACAGGTCGACCTCCCAGGGCGGTTACGGGCGATGGCCGCGGGTGCGCGCATCAATTCCACCGAGAACCGTAGCGTGCTGCACATCGCCCTGCGTGCCGATGCCAAGCAGAAGATCCTCATCGACGGTCAGGACCAGGTCGCCGAGGTGCACAAGGTCCTCAAGCAGATCAAGGGCTTCAGCGATCAGGTGCGCAGCGGAAAATGGAAGGGCGCGACCGGCAGGAAGCTCACCGACGTCGTCGCCATCGGCATCGGCGGCAGCTACCTCGGTCCCGAGTTCGTCTACGAAGCACTGAAGACCGATCCGGCGGCGGCCAAGGCGGCGCAGGGCCGACGTCTGCGTTTCCTGGCCAATGTCGATCCCATCGATGTCACCCGTGCCCTCGAAGGGCTGGAGCCGGCAACCACGTTGGTG
>JANPIY010000608.1:0-4070 GCA_031425255.1 Planctomycetota bacterium | reverse complement strand
CCTCTGCGCCCTCTGCGGTTGGACCAGTTTACGAGTTCCTTGCGGCAGAATGAATCCACCTGGAATGCTGCAGGACCTCAGGTACCGACCCATCGGTGCTCCCTCAACGCGCCGCGGTGGGCGCGCCGCGCACCAGCACCGGCCAGCACCAGGTGACGACATCGCCGGTAGTGGTGCCATCGGGTCCGACGTCGGTCACCAGGGTCAGTTGGCGGATGCCGGTGAGCGGGACGTTGAGCACGTGCATCGCACCATCGCCGAGGGCGACTTCGCTCAGCACCTTGCCGTCACCGAGCACCCGCACCACCGCATCGCCACGGCCGACGCCGCGGGCGGCGAGTGCGACCTCGGCGACCAGCAGGTCGCTGCCGCCGTCGAGGGCATAGACCAGTTCGCTACGCGCCTGCACGCGGATGACCTGCTCGGCGTTACCGCTGGGCACCAGCAGCGGGCCGTCGTTACCCGCGCCATTGGCGCGCGGAGCAGCCAAGGCTCCCAGGAAACCCGTCTGCGTGACGGTGGCCGGCAGCGTGGTGAGCGCGGTCACAGCGCCGCCCTCGATCCACAACGTCGCCACCAACGCCAGCGGCAGGCTGAGGTTTCCCAGCACGGGATGGGTGAGCGTCAGCGTGCCGGCATCGAGTGACGCCAACCGCCCGCTGATCCGTTCGCCGGTCACCAGGCGGACGCGTTGCAGCGCCGCCGTCGTCGTCGCTGCCACCGGAGCGGGGGCGCAACGGATCAGAGCCAGACGGTCACGCGGCAGTTCGACGATGCGCTTGCCATTGCTGAGGCCGGCGGCGGCGGGATTGAGGAAGCTCAAAGAGCCCGCCAGACGGTCGCCGTTGATGAAGCGCGCCCCGGCGGGCTCCTCACTCACGCGCATCAGGTCGCTGATGGTCTGCGGCGCCAGCACCAGGGCGCTCGCCGCGCCCACCGGCAGGCTGTGCCGGCCGAAGCGGTCGCTCGCCAGTTCCAGTTGACCGTTCTGCATGCTCACCACCACGCCGGCGATAACGTCGCCATCCGCCAGCACCACACCCTGGTCGAGGGTGCCGGCGGCCGCTGCGAAGCGGACGGCGACCAGACGTTCAAGCGCGAGTGTTGCCGCCCCGATCCGCATGGTCTTGCCATCGCTGGTGACGGCGCCGCGGTGCACGGTGCCGTCGCCGGCCAGGACCGTCACCTCAGCCGCGGAGAGCGCCGAGCAGAGGCCGCACACGGCGACGAAGGCGGCCAGTCGGGCACGACGCGTGGTCATCTCGGCACTCAGCGCTGATAGATCGGCAGGAAGCGGTAGGGGATGTCGAGCACCAGGATCGCCATGGCGGTGGGATACTGGTCGAATCCGCCGCTCCAGCGGCCGTCCGGCTGCTGGGTGGTGATCAGTTCCTTGGTCGTCGCCGGGTACCACTGGTTCCAGGCGGCACGGCCCCATTCGCCGGCGCTCTGAGCCTGGTAGATGCCCATGGCGGCGTAGTACTGGCCATAGAAGTAGTGTTCCTTCTCCGCCGGCTTGGTGCCGACCGGCTGGTGGGTCATGAGGAACTCGACGCCCTCCTTCACTTCCTTCGCACGGTAGTTGCCGGCGACCTGCAGCGACAAGACGCCGGCGCCGGTGCGCCCGAAGCCCGAGGGTCCGCCAGGGGTGTAGGCGAAGCCGCCGTCCTTGCCGGTGTCCTTGCCGTTGTGGCACTTCTTCACGTACTCGATGCCGAGGTCGATGGTCTCCTTGGGCACCACGATGCCGGCATCCTTGGCCGCGCGCAGGGCCATCAACATCATCACCGTGACCGAGAGGTCGTCATCGCTGACGCGGGGTTGGTAGCGCCAGCCGCCCTTCTGGTTCTGGGTGGCGACGATCAGTTCGATCGCGCGTTTGACCGCATCGCGGGTCTTGGGGTCCTGGGTCATGCCCCAGCCCTCCGCCAGCGCGAGGGTGGCGAGGGCGTGGTGGTACATCGGCGCGCCCTGCATGCCGTTCTTGTAGAGCAGGCCGTTGGCTTGCGCGCACTCGATCAGGTAGTGCAGCGCACGCGCGGTGTTGACGCCGTGCTCACCCGATCCCGGCACGTGTCCGGCGCTCATGAAAGCGAGTGCGCAGGCGCCGACGATGCCAGTGGTCGACCCGTAACTGCCCTGCCACGAACCGTCCTCGCGTTGGGTGTTGGCCAGCCAGGCGAGACCCTTCTTGCTGGCGTTGGCGGCCGCCGGCGTGATCTCGACCTGGTCGACGCTGGTGTCGGCGGCGAATGCGGACAGGCAGACGAGGCTGAACAACCACAGGGAAAGAATTCCACCGCAGAGGCGCAAAGGCGCAAAGCGACCGGCAGTGGAGGAGATCGCAGCCGACGAGGACGCGCATGACATGGATTGCGGTCCTTGGCGACTTGGCGGCTTGGCGGTGAAGGATTCGTGGATCACTTGCCGCCCGACGCGAGGTTCTGGTAGTAGAGCGCGAGCTGGCGTTCGTAGCGCGATGGGAACTTGTCCTTCTGCGCGGCGGTCAGCGCCTCGCGCTCCTTCGGCGGCAGCGCCACCTGCCAGGCGGCGGGGCCAGCGGGTTCGCGCTTCTCACCGTTCTGGAGATCGGCGCCGAGCTGCTCGGGTTCCTTGGGATCCTTGACCTGCGACTTGCTCTGCACCACCAGTTGCGGCGGCATCGGCGAGTCGGGACCTTCGCCGGGTTTCGGCGGCTTGGGGGCGCCGGGTTTCGGCGCGCCGGTGGCGGCGGCGAGTTGTTCGGCCAGCTCGGCCTTGAGTTCGCCGAGCGCGGCGAGCGCTTCCTTCATCTCACCTGCGGCCTCGGACTTGTCCTGTTCGCCGAGCTCGCTGCCGGCGTCCTTCATCGCTGCTTCCGCTTTTTCAGCGGCCTCGGCCGCCTCGCCCGTAGGTTCGAGCTGCGCCAACTGGTTCTGCAGCGAGGCCTGCTCGGCCTGGAGCTTGTTGAACTCCTGCGGGCTGCTCTGGGCGTCCAGGGCGCTGGTCTGTTCGAGCAGCGCCTGCTGCTGCTGGCTGATGTTCTCGACCGCGGCGAGCTGCTGTTCGAGCTCGGCGGCAGAGGCCTCCTGCGGCTGGCTCTCCTGCGAATCGCTGCTGGCGAGCTCTTCCTGCGCCTGCTTGAGCGCATCGAGCACCTGCTGCTGGGCGTCCTGCGCCTGCGCGAGCTGGTTGTCGCTGATGTCCTCAGCGGCCTTCTCGATGGCGTCCTGGACCTTGGGGTCGGTGAGCTTCTCCAGGGCATCCTGCGCGTTCTTGGCCTGCTCGGGATCGCTGGTTTTGTTCTCTTCCGCCTGCTTCTTCAGTTCCTCGACCGCTTCCTTGACCTGCTGCTCCAGCGCTTCCTGCTGGTCGCTGGTCTTCTCGAGGTCGGTCTTCTGCTCCTGCGACAGCTCCTCGTCCTTCTTCCCCAGGGTCTTCTCGGCGAGTTGTTCGGTGGCGTCCTTGAGGCGCTGCTGTTCCTGGATCACCTGCGTGAGGTCGGTCTTGAGCTGCTTGCCGAACTGTTCCTGCATCTGCTTCAGCAGCTTGTCGATCTGCACGATGACGTGGTCCTGGCCTTCGCTGGCGGCCATCAGCTCCTTGCGGATCTCGACCAGGTTCTGCAGCTGGCGCGCGGCGTTCAGGCGGGTGGTGACCCACGGCATGGTGGTAGTCTCGGCACCGGCCTTGGCCGCCGCGCCGTTGGCGTCGGTCAAGCGCACCAGCTCGCCCTGCAGCTTGTCGAGCACCTTGAGCTTGGCCTCATCACCGAGGCCGTTGAACTTGTACTCGTCGATCAGTCCGGAGACCTCACGGCCGGTAGCCGAGGTCTGCGAGGTCAGGCCCTTCTGGCGGCCCTCCTCCTGACGCACGGCCCGGCTGGCGGTCTGATCGGCGGCCTGCGCGACGTAGGAACAGGCCAGGAGCAGGAGCAGGGGGCTGGAGATGCGGCGCATGGGGGACCCTCGGGAATGGGTAACGGCCAGGGCTGCCGGTTGTTACTGCTGAAGCGGATGGCAGACGGAAAGGCAGGGGAGGTTAACCGCAGAGGGCGCAGAGGGCGCAGAGGAAAGACCACAGGTTTGACC
>JANPIY010000607.1:0-1917 GCA_031425255.1 Planctomycetota bacterium | reverse complement strand
AATCCTGCCGCTCATTGGCTCGAAAGAAGGGATTGTCCACATTTGCATGACTTACTTGGATGCAGGCGATGTGGCGCTCGTTCCGAATCCCGGTTATCCGACCTATCGCGCAGCGGTAACGCTGGCAGGTGCGCAGCCATTAGATTATGAACTGACAGAAGCAAATGACTGGCTACCAGATTTAGATGCCTTAGCAAAACAGGATTTGAGTAAAGTAAAATTAATGTGGGTGAATTACCCGCATATGCCGACAGGGACACAAGCACCCAAAAGTTTCTTTGTTGAATTAGTGGCTTTCGCCAAACAGCATAATATTTTGATTTGCAATGACAATCCCTACGCTTTTATTTTGAATGAACATCCGACGAGTTTGCTGGCGGTGGAAGGCGCGAAAGACGTAGCATTGGAACTCAATTCCCTGAGCAAATCGCACAACATGGCGGGTTGGCGCGTCGGAATGCTGGCAGGGCGCAAGGAATTTATACAAGACGTGATTCGCTTCAAAAGCAATATGGATTCCGGGATGTTCAAACCCGTGCAAATGGCGGCTGCCAAAGCATTACAAAATTCGCCCGAATGGTACGAGTCGTTAAATGTAATCTATCGGGAACGCCGAGAAAAAGTATTTGAATTGTTGGATTTGTTGGAATGTACGTATTCGACCGAGCAGGTAGGAATGTTTGTGTGGGCAAAGATTCCATCGCATTTTAAAAATGGCTATGAATTATCGGATGAAGTGCTGTACAAAGCCAACGTATTTATCACGCCTGGTGGTATTTTTGGCTCGCAAGGGGATGGATTTGTGCGGGTTTCGTTGTGTAGTGAAAATGCGGTTTTTGAAGAAGCAATTCGGAGAATTAAAGTAAATATTGGTGTAAAAATCTGGTACACTGATTCCACTGATAATTATGATTTTTTAAGATTTTAATCAGTGGAAATCAGTTGCATCATAAAAATCAGTGTGCCATTATGGTTATTACAATAGTAGGTATCGGTTTAATCGGCGGTTCGCTTGCCATTACCTTAAAAGAAAATGGCTTTGCCAAACGCATTATTGGTGTAGATGCCAATCCGTTGAATGTGGATAAGGCGATTCGGCGGCGCTTGATTGATGAAGATTTGTCGTTGGAAGAGGCGATTGCGCAGAGTGATGTGATTATCGTGGCGACGCCGGTGGATGTGATGGTGCATTTGCTGCCGCAGATTTTGGATCAAGTACAAAGTAATCAAGTCGTTATAGACGTTGGCTCAACGAAGGCACGGCTGATGGAGCATTTGAAAAAGCATCCAAATCGCGGGCGATTGGTAGCGACACATCCGATGGCGGGGACGGAATATTCTGGTCCGGAGGCGGCGATTCCCAATTTATTTGACCACAAGTGTACGGTGCTGTGTGATGTGGACGACAGCGATGCGGATGCGGTGGACGTGGCGCGGCGCTTGTACGCGAGCATCCCGATGCGGGTGGTGGAGCTGAATGCGGCGGAGCACGATGTACACACGGCGTATGTGTCGCATATTGCGCACATTAGTTCGTTCGCGCTGGCGCTGACGGTGCTGGAAAAGGAGCGCGACGAGAGTCGGATTTTTGAGTTGGCGAGCGGAGGCTTTGATTCAACGGTGCGATTAGCAAAGAGTTCGGCGGATATGTGGGTACCCATTTTTCGGCAGAATCGGGATAATGTGCTGGATGTGCTGGATGAGCATATCAATCAGTTGTCGCGGTTTCGTAGTTTGTTGATTAAGAAGGATTTTGAGACATTTTATGAATTGATTTTGGAGGCGAATCGGATACGGGGGGTGTTGAATGCGAAGGCGCAGGGGGCGAGGATAGGAGGATAGGAAGATGGGAGGATGCGCTCACGGCGTGATGGGACACTGATTTTTAAGATGCAACTGGTTTGGACTGATTTTTTC
>JANPIY010000606.1:0-6068 GCA_031425255.1 Planctomycetota bacterium | reverse complement strand
CGCTTCGTCGGGTGTCTGGTCGCTGCATCCGATGCACGCCAGGGCTCCGGCCAGGATCACGGTGGCGTGCATCAGGGTGGTAAGGGTCATGGGTATCCTCGATCGGGTGTGTTGGGGTCCAGTTCGCGTAGCGCGTGTGCGCACCCGCGAGGACCGTGGAGAGGACGGGGCGATGCGCTCACGGCGCGATGACGAAGCTGGCCGAGACCGGCAGGGCGTCGGAGCTGCCTCCGATGGCGACCGCGTACGTCCCTGGTTCGGCCCGGAAGGCGTGCGCGCGTTCGTCCCAGCAGCGCAGGCGGGCGATCTCGATGGGGATGACGACCTCGGTGGAGGCGCCGGCCGCCACCCGCACGCGCTGAAAGCCGATGAGGCGTCGAAGCGGTTTCACCGTCTGCGCATCGCGACCAGGCGGCTCGGTGACGTAGACCTGCACGACCTCGTCGCCGTCTCGGGGCCCGGTATTGCCCAGCCGGACGGTGGCCGTGAGCACCTCGCCATCCTTCGCCGTGGGCGCGGAGAGCGTACCTCCCTGGTAGGCGAAGGTGGTGTAGCTGCGCCCGTGGCCGAATGCCCACAGCGGAGCCTCCTTGAGGTAGAGGTAGGTGAACCCCTTCGCCACATCGTACTGGTCACGCGATGGCACCTGCTGGTCCGACGCGTACACGGTGTACGGGAGCCGGCCCGCCGGATTGACCGTGCCGTACAGCACGTCGGCGACGCCATGGCCCCCCTCGCAGCCCGGCCACCAGGCCTGGAGCACGGCGGCGGCGTGCTGCTGGATCCACGGCACGGCGAGCGGTCCGGCGCTCATGAGCACGACCACGGTGCGTGGATTGGCGGCCACCACCGCCTCCACCAAGCGTTGTTGGGCGCCGGGCAGGCCCAACCGGGTGCGATCCACGTCCTCGTGTTCGACCGCGGCATTGGTGCCCACGCACACCACCGCCACCTCGCAGGACTTGGCCAATGCGACCGCCTCGGCGAGCGCGGCCTCGTCGTCGATCGGTCCCAGCGGGGGCGGCGATTCCTTGTACCAGGGGTGCCGCTGGTCGGTGACGATGGCCCCGAGCGCGTGCTCGACCCGCACCCCGGGCCCCGAGCGCGCGCGCAGGCCGGCCAGGATGGTGACCTCCTTCGCCGACCAGCCGTTGTAGCTGTTCTTGGTGATGCGATCAGCATGCGGCCCGATGACCGCGATGGACCCGACCCGGCCGGCCGCGAGCGGAAGCAGGCCACGGTTCTCCAGCAGGACGATCGAGCGGTGGACGGCTTGCAGGGCCACCGCGCGATGCGCCGGTCCATTGATGATCTCCGGAGCGAGGGAGCTCCATGGACCGGCCGCATGCGGGTCGAATTCACCGAGCTTCATGCGCACCAGGACCACGCGCCGTACGGCGTCGTCGAGTCGCTGCATGGTGAGCTTGCCGCTGCGCACCGCCTCGGGGATGTACAGGCGGAATTCCTTGTCGGAGAAGTCGCATCCCGCCATCAGGCTCTGAGCCACGGCGTCCACATAGCCCAGGCGATTGCCAGCGTGGCCCTCGACCATGGTCTTCACTCCGCCGAGGTCGGAGACCACGAAACCGGTGTGCTGCCATTCGCCCTTGAGCAGGTCGGTGAGCAGCCAGCGGTTGATGTTGTTGGGCGTCCCGTTGATGGCGTTGTAGGAGGCCATGAGCGAACTGGCGCCGCCCTCGACCACGGCGTCGCGGAAGTGCGGGAGCCAATACTCGCGCAACATGCGTTCCGATACCTGGGCGTCGAGCTTGTGGCGATCCTGCTCGACGTTGTTGACTGCGAAGTGCTTGAGCGTGGCGGCGATCTTGAGCTGGCGCGGGTCGTCGCCTTGCAGGCCTTTGACATACGCGACGGCCATGCGGCTGGTCAGGAAGGGGTCCTCGCTGAAGACCTCGTGGATGCGTCCCCAATACGGGTTGCGGCTGATGTTGATCACCGGCGCGCGGTAGATCAGCCCTTTGCGTTCGGCCTTCGTCGCGGGATCGCGATGCCAATGGTTGTAGACCGCACGCGCCTCATCGGAGAGGACGGTCGCGACCGCCTGCATGAAGGCGGGATCCCACGTGGCGCCGAGCGCGATGCAGGTGGGGAAGAGCGTGGTCGGCCGGTTCCACTGCACGCCGTTGAGGCATTGGTTCCATTGGTCGGAGTGCAGGGTGAAGCCGGCCACTTCCACGGGCGGCCCTTTGTGGTCGAGCAGGTCCGCCTTCTGTTCGAGGGCCAGGCGGGAGACGAAATCGGTCGTACGCTCGACCGGGGTCCGGGTGCGGTCCAGGAACAACGGCTCCGCCGCTCCGGCCGTGGCCAGGCAGCACAGGCATGCGGTGAGGGGCAGGAGGGGATTCATGTGGGCGCTTTCGTCGGGAGTCAGCGCATGCCAGGGGTCTATTTACCCTGTTGCATGCTATTCAACTCGGTTGATCAACCTGATACGCAGCACGCATGAAGCCGTTGAGCAGTCCTGGATGGCGACTTAACCACCTATCCCATAATTACTTGTTCGCGAAGCCGGCGCATTGCCGCCAGCCCGTCGCGCGCCTCGACCCCTGCACGCACGGGGAGAAACGTCTTTCCACCGTTCACCACGGTTGAATATCGCGAACCATGAAGCACAAGCCGGCAGCCCCCCGCACCACGCCCGGATCGACCATCGGGGCGGCGGTCCGCCGCCTGCGGAGACTGCAGGACCGCACCCAGGCGGACGTCGCCACGGCGTGCGGCTTCACCAAGAGCATGCTGTGCAAGATCGAGGGCGGGAAGACCACTCCGCCGATCGCAACCGTGTCACGGCTCGCCGCGGTCCTCGGGACCACCATCGCCGGTCTCATGGAGCAGTCATCCGACGCGCGGGCGGTCTTCACCCCGAAGGCCAAGGCGGACGCCGGCATGACCGCGACCGAGAAGGGGTACGCGGTCTTCCCCTTCGCCCCGGAGTTCGCGGGCAAGCATATGCAGCCCTTCCTCTTCACCGCGACGCAGGGCGAGGTCCAGGAGCACTCGCTCTCGCACCCTGGGGAGGAGTTCATCCTGGTGATCAGCGGTGAGATCCGCTTCCGGGTCGCCGAGACGGAATACCTGATGCGCCCAGGAGACACGCTCTATTTCGATGCGCGCGAACCGCACGGCATGCAACCGGTGACCGCGACCGCGACCTATCTCGATATCTTCGTGTGAAATGGCCGCGCGTCACGGCGCACTACGTCCGTGCTCCTGCACCGACGAGGGACGTCGGCGCTGGAGTGCCTGCGGAGCGCATCGTCGCTCAGCGGCGCAGTTCGATGTCGCACCAGGCCCATGTCCCGGTGCGCGCCGGCGCAACCACCAGGTCCACCCCATGCACCCCGCGGCGGTCCCACTGCGGGTCGGCCGGCACGGGCGCATCACGGCGCGGTGCGAATTCGGCCAGGGGCAGCTCGATACGCCGCCACTGCGCACTGTCGTCGGTGAAGGGCGCGATGGCGTGCTGCCGAGCCGGCGTCGCCACCGGGCGGGCGCGCGACCTCCAGCTCGATACGCACCTCGGTGGAATCCATGAAGTCCGCGTAACCAATGGCTGCGTTGCTCTGCGGATGCGATGATACGCGCCCTGCATGCGCGGGCTGCGGTCTCGGCACGTGGTGTCGGGACACCCTGGGACGGGGACCTCTCAGTCCGGAGTCGCGGGAGGCCCGTCGCGAGCCCAGGGCACCCTGAGCGGCCTAGAAGCGCGACGCCGCCACGCCGGTGACGCAGGCGTTGGCGATCGCGACCACATCGCCCGGGCCCCACACGATCGCATCCGAATTGATGTCGAGGGTGAAGCCGGCGTACATCATCGCGCCACCCGCGAGCAGGCCGCGCACGATGGTGGTGCAGCAGCTGCGATCGGCGAGGCGGTAGGTGGTGTCGCGTTGCCATTCGCGCCACCACTCCTTGATCGCGCTCTCGTCGAGGCCGTTGCCCGCACGGCCTTCGCCCTGGCCGGGAATCAGGATGCGGTGTGCCGGCTGCAGTCCTTCGTCGCGGATCTCCTGGCCGAGCGTGCGCCGCGTGTGCGCGGGAGTGCCGACCAGCACGTCATAGAAGGTGTCGTGGCGCGGCCACCAGCTGATGTAGATCACGCCCGCGGGTTCACCGCCGCCGATCTCCATCGCGGCGTGGCCGACGCTGGCGCTTTCCACGCCGACGAAAGCACCGGTCGATCCACCACCGGCGGAATCCCAGACGTAGACCGTGATCACGAGCCACCGCCGGCGGGTGGATTCTTCGGCTGCCAGGCATCGCCCACCGCGTTCGCCGCCTGTCCGGCGCCCCAGCTCACCAGGAGGGCGGCGCCGAAGACGGGGATCACCGCGGCGGCGCCGACATTGACGCCGGCCTGACCCATCGGGCTGAGGGTTCCGCTCCACATGCCGAACAGCGTCGAGGCGCCGTTGATGGCCGCGCCACCGATGCCGCCGACCAGGGTGCTGGGGAGTCCGCACAGATTGCCGAACCCCGACAGCGCGAGGTTGCTCAGCGCATCGCCCGCCATGCCGATCAGGCCGGCGAGCAGGTCGCCCAGGGTGAAACCGACCCAGCGTGCGCTGACGGCTTCGAAGCTGATGCCCATCGGCGCGACGAAGCCCCAACCGGCGATGTCCTGGCAGGTCTGCACTTGCATCATGAAGATCGGCAGGCAGATCGCGACGGGAGCCTTGTCACCTGCGACAACGCCCTCGACCGGTTCCTTGGTCGAGAAGGCGGGCAGGAAGAACTTGGCCTGCGAGGCGAGCGGCAGCGCGATCATGCCGGGAGTGGCGAGCACCGGCGGCAGGGGAAAGTGCGGTTGGAGCGGGCCCCAATCGTGTTGCCAGATCATGTCGCCCAGGCCTTCGGTGGCGACCTTCGCACTGGTGAATTTGCCGGTGTAGAAGAAGCCCGAGAGCGGCACGCCGATCTGGTGGATCCAGGGGGCGCTCGGGATCAGCACCGGATTGACCGGCGAGGGCGGCACCGGCGGCTGGCTCGGCGGCAGCACCGAGTGGATGTCATAGGCGATGCCCTGGATGGGTGGGAATTTGCCGATGCGTCCGCTCATGTCCGCCTCCATACGACGCTGGTGGCGGCGCTGAGCGCGGGTAGGCGCTGCGGCGCGATCGCCTGCGTCAGACGATGCCGCGCCGCCCACACCATCACCAGCTGACGGGTATCGACCTCGACCTTCACCAGGTAGGGCTCGGCGCTCAGCGTCACGGGCTTGGCTTCGAGGCCCACAACCGTCATGGTCGGACGTTCCCCGGGCAGGGAGAAGTCGAGCTCCAGTCCCTGCGCATCCATGCCCTGCAGCAACAGCAGTTCGTCACCGCGCAGGAAGGGGAAGGTCAGGCCCATCGAAGAGCACTGGCCGGCGTGTGGGTGCAGCAGGGTCGGCATCTGCGCTGGCGTCGCGGTGCTGATATTGCCGCGGCAGAAATCCTTCGGCACCAGCCCGAGGTCGGACTCGCGCACGCGGTCCCCGGGCTGATACCCAGGGGGCGGACAGGCGAACATGCCCATGCGCGGGAAACTCATGGGGTCGAGGTAGTCGAAACCGGCCGGCATCGGCTGCTGCATCCAGCGCAGGGGATTGCCAAGCCACAGCCGTTCCGGCGTCAGCAGATCATCGGGACGTTCGAGCTGGGGCAGTTCGCGGCCGACCTGCAGCTCACGTGGTTCGGCGAGCACGTACCCCTGGCCGAAGCGGTTGCGCGGGTACATCAGCGGATGGACGGTGGTGAACATCCCCTCCATCGACGGGGTGGCGCGGCGCATCACCGCGGCCGGCGTGATGCGCCGCACCTCGTCCATCAACTGGGTCTCGTAGGCGGCGTCGCGGCCGCCGTAAGCGAGCTCGTAGCGCAGCGGCACTTCCACGAAGGGTTCCGCCGGGCTGAAGATCACCTGACCGCCGCTGAGCTCGGTGTGGCGCCGGCCGCTGACGACGATCTCGTGCCGGCGCTTGCCGAGGAACAGCACCGTCGACAGGCGCTCGACCGGCCTGGGCGAGCGCGCGCTGCCCTGGCTCACCACATCGGTGGCGGCCTTGT
>JANPIY010000605.1:0-11330 GCA_031425255.1 Planctomycetota bacterium | reverse complement strand
GATGTTGGTGAGCGCTTCCTTGATCATCAGGAACAACTCGCGCCGCGCCGCCGGCGCCCAGGCTGCCGGCAGGGAGTCGAGCGGCGCGAGCCAGCGTACGGTCAGTCCGCCCAGCATGCGCTCGACCAGACGCTGCACGTGGCTCGCCAGATCGGGACCGGCCTCCTCGCGCGCGCCGGCCAGCCACAGCACCTCGCGCATGCCATCCATGCTCTCCTGCGCGATGCGGTTGACCTCCTGCCAGTCGGCGGAATCGGTGGTCGTGGGCTGCACGGCGCCGAGCTCGCTGAGCCTGGCGATGGCCGCGAGATTGCTGCCGATCTCGTCGTGCAGATCGCGGGCCAGACGTCGGCGCAGATATTCCAGTTCGCGGCCACGGCGCCGTCGCAATGCCACCAGCCACAGCCCGGTGCCGATACTGGCGAGCACTACGAGGCCGCCGCCGAACCCCCAGGCCCGCTGACGGGCCTCTGCCAGCAAAACCGGGCGCTGCTCATCGAGGGTCGTCAATTCGGCGCTCAAACGTGCGCGCTGATCCCATTCATCGAGCCAGTCCGGCAGCTCCTGCAGGCGACCGTAACTGGTGAACCCGTCGACCAGCAGCGAACGCGGCCACTTGTTGCTGTAGCTGCTGGGATCGGCGGTGGAGCTGACGGTGCCGGTGCGCGCGACGTTGTGGTCATCGGCATAGACCTCGATCTCGGACAGGCTGAACCGGCTCTGATCCCCAGGCGGCAGGGCGATGCGCACATGGCGTGCGGTGATCCCCGGAGTGCGGATGGTCAACGGATTGTCGCCCGGGTTGGGATAGTCGGCCCCCGTGGCATCGAGGATCGACAACGCATCGCTGAAGTCCGCGGCCTTGGCCACCTCGACGCGGAAGCGTACAGGAAAGCTGAAGCCAGGAATGTCGGCGCCGAGACGCGCGTGGGTGGCGTAAAGCCGGACCTCCTGCAGTGCGAGGTCGCGGCCCAGGTCGACCGCCATCGAACTGAACGGTTCGCTGGTGGTGGGGCCAGCGAATAGCCCGTCCCAGGCCAGGAGCTCGACGCGGATCGGCGGGCCGAGCGCGGTGCGGCCATCGACCAGGTTGGGCTGCGTCCAGCGCGGAGGCAGTTTCATGCCGGATGAAGCGCTCACCGGCTGACCGACCGCGGCGTTGCGCCGCCCGGACAGCACCATCAGTTCGCCGATGGCGTAGAAGTGCTGATGATTCTCCACCGCGAGCTTGGTGACGGTCACCCGGACGTAGCGCGCGCTGCGGTTCTCGATCCGCACCACCAGCGGCGCGATGCCGGGATCGGGCAGGTCCTGCTCGGTGAAATCGGCGACCCGCTGCGGCTCGTTGAACTCCGGATGATCGGCGAGGTCGATGCGGAACCGCGGGGGGAAGCCATAGGTGCGCTTGGTATCCGCCTGCCAGTCGAGCACCGCCGGGATCAGCGCGATGCGGTCGATGTGCACCACCTCGCCCAGGTCGACCTGCACCCACGGTGGGGTCAGCGGCGGTTGGGGCAGGCGTTGATGCTGGTGGCCGAACTGCGGGGCGGTCTGGCCGATGACCGGCGCGCCCAGCGCTTCGAGCGTACGCTGGGTGACCAGGCGTTGGGCATCCAGCGCGCGCAACTCGCCGCTGAAAGCGCCGAGCCAGCTCGCATCCTCCGCCGCGGACCCACGTGCGCCCAGCAGCAGCGACCACATGAACAGGGCGAGGAGACGCACGCCGGCCGATGATGCCCGCGGCGTCATCGGTTCAACCCGCTCGACGGGCGGCGGACGGTGGCGTCGGGTGCGCACGCACCACCACCATCAGCGTGACGAAGGCCAGCGCGACGATGCCGCAGCCCCAGGTCAGCGCGGTGGCTTCACCGAGGCGATCCGCCATCCAGCCCATCAGCAGGCAGGGAGCGCCGAAGCCGAGGTAGCTGCACAGCAGGTAACCCGAGACCGCGGCGGCCCGACGTTCGCCCGCCGCCGCGTTCACCGCCGTCAGGCCGGCGAGGTACATGAAGCCGAAGCCGGCCGCGCCGGCGCAGGCGCAGGCGGCGAACAGCAGCAGTGGATTGGCGGTGCGCACGCCGAGGTCGAACAGCACCAGTCCGAGGGTCGAGCAGCAGGCCCCCAACGCCATGCCCAGCCGCGGATCGTTCGGGCGCAGGCGCGGCAGCAACTGCACCAGCGCGCCGGTGCTGCACAGCACGAACACGCCGATGCCGGAACCGGTCGGCAGGCCGGCCGCCGCGAAGGCCGCCGGCCCCTGCGCCAGGATGATGCCGGACACCGACCAGCACACAGCGTTGCCCGCCGTGAACAGCCGAGTGCCGGGCGGGAAGGACGGCAGGCGCAGCCAGCGCCCGCCGGTGCCGGCTCCCCCTGGGACGCGCATCACCAGGATCGCTACCAGCACCACCGCGAGGAGACCGAGGTGGTAGCTCCAGGGAGCCAGTCCGCCGCCACTGACCGCCAGGCTGATGGTGGTGAGCAGACCACCGCCGCCGAACGCCACCGCGGTGGCGAATGACGACCACCAGGCGGCGCGCACCGGATCGCCGAGACGTTCGGTCAGCCAGGCGGTGGCGCTGCCCAGACCGAGGGCGACCGCCATGCCCTGGAAGAGCCGCGCACCGAGCAGGACGTACACATCCGGGAACAGGATCAGCGCCAGGGTCGGCAGGCCGGCGGCGATGAGTGCCAGCAACACCACTGGCCGCCGGCCGAGCACGTCGGAAGCGCCGCCGGCAAAGGCCAGCGTGGGGACCAGACCGAGGATGTAGGCGGCGAACAGCAGGGCGCGGCCGGTATAGCCGAAGTCGGCGGTGGCAGCGTACTGCGCATACAACGGCATCTGCAGGTTCACCGAGCTGCCGACCGCCAGGATCGTGCACAGGACCACCACCCATCCACGTCCATCGCGCGCGGGCTCGTTCATGATCTGCCCTGGGCCAGATGCGCGGTGAGGTCGGCGAGACGACCGATGGCGCGGTCGCACTCGCGCGACCAGAAGGGCACGTTGAGGCGGATGAAATTACGATAACGCGGCGTCGCTGAGAACAGGTGCCCAGGGGCGATGGTCATGCCGGCCTGCACCGCACGTTCGTAGAGCTTGAGCGCATCGACCGCCTTCGGCAGTTCCACCCACAGCACATGGCCGCCGGTGGGCCTCGTGCAACGGGTGCCGGCGGGGAAGCGCTGCAGCACGGCGTCGGCCATCTCGGCGACGAAGCGCGCATAGAGCGGGCGCAGGCGCCGCAGATGACGGTCGAAGCCGCCACTGGCCAGGAGCTCCGCCACCGCCGCCTGCGGGATCCCGGAGCAGGCGATGTTGGTGGGGAAGTTGAGATGCTCGACCTGCCGCTGCCAGCGTCCGGGAATGATCGAACCGACGCGGATGCCGGGCGTGATGCTCTTTGAGAACGAGCCGCACAGCAGCACGCGGTCGTCGCGATCGAAGGCCTTGTAGGGCGGCGGCCGCTGGCCGTCGTGGGCGAGCTCACCGTAGATGTCGTCCTCGATCAGCGGCAGGTCGTGCCGCGCGAGCAGCGCGATGAGCTCGCGTTTGGCCGCTTCGTCGGCGCACGATCCCAGCGGGTTGTTGAAGCAGCCGATGACCAGGCAGGCGCGTACCGCGTGCTGTTCGATGGCGCGTTCGAGGTGCTCGAGGCTGAGCCCGTCGCGCGGATGGGTCGGGATCTCCAGTACTTTCAGCCCGAGCGCCTCGATGCCTTGCAGGATGCCGTAGTAGATCGGCGACTCGATCGCCACGGTGTCGCCCGGGTTGCAGGTGGCGCGCAGGGCGAGCGTCAGCGCCTCCATGCAACCGCTGGTGATGACCACTCCGCCGGGATCGATGGCGAGGCCGGCGGTGAGCGCGCGGCGCGCGACCTGCACCCGCAGCCCGGCATGGCCGAGCACACCGCCGTAGGCGCCCAGCGCTTCGCCATCGCGGCGCGCCACCTGCGCCACATGGCGGTTGAGCGCCGCCAGCGGCATCAGCGCGGGATTGGGGATGGCGGCGCCGAGCTGCAGCAGCTGCGGATTGCGCGCATCGCGCAGGACCATCATCGCCAGGTCGCTGACCGAGACCTCGCTCGGCCCCTTGGCTGGTTTCGACAGGCCTGGGCAGTCGCTGGCGGACGCCGGCCCGGACTGGACGTAGTAGCCGGATTGCGGCCTGGCCGCCAGCCGACCCTCGCGCTCGAGCAGGCGATAGGCGTCGAGCACAGTGGTGATGCTCACCGACCACTGCTGGCTGAGCGCACGTACCGAGGGGACGCGTTCGCCGATCTTGAAGGTGCCGCGGTCGATGAGCGTCCCCAGACGCTGGGCGACGTCCTGGTAGAGGGTGGCGCTCGGCATGCGCCTGCAGGCTACTCCGTGTCCCGTCCGTGAAAGGTACAGTTGCGGACATCCGACGGGAACACAGCCGGACTGTGCTCTCCTACGGCAATCCTGCTGTATCTGGGCAGACCCGGGGAGCGGCTAGCCTGGCCGGCATGAAAAACCCACGCCCTACCAGCGCCGCGTCCTCCCACGCCCACGTGTGCGTGGTGCTGGCTGCCGGTGACCTCTTGCGCCTGAACCACACCCGCTCGCCGGCCACGGTGCTCTGCCGGCGGGGCACCTGCTGGCTGACCCAGGAGGGTGATGCGCTCGACCACCTGCTGAGCGCGGGCGTCGGGCATCGGGTGCAGCCACGTGGGTTGACGCTGGTCCAGGCACTTAGCGAGTGTGTGGTCGAACTGCCGATCGCCGCGCTGCATCGCCTGCGGCGCGCCGCCTGAGGCTCACGGTTTCAGGTAGGTCGCGAAGCGGTCCATGACCTTGCGGATGGGGATGGCCAGATTGATGCCATCGCCATGCGAGTGTACGCCATCGGTGGACAGCACCAGGGTGGTGACGCCGATGACTGCGCCGGTCTGCTGGTCGATCACCGGACCACCGCTGTTGCCGCTCGAGACCCGGCAGTCGTGTTGCAGCCATTCGACGCGGTGGCTGCTGCGTCGCACCGATCCCAGGATACCGCGCGAGACCACGAGGTCGCTCGGCGAGGTCTGCAGGGTCTCGGCCACGCTGCCCGCCAGCGGGAATCCGGCGGAGATCAGGGGACGCTGGATCTCGTACTCCTCGCGCAGGACCAGCGGCTCGTAGGGCGCGCCACCGTCGGCCTTGAGCAGCACGAGGTCATCGGCTTCGGCGAAATCGATGACCCGCATCATCACCGTCTTGCGTTTGGCGCCGGCATCCCACATCGCCATCACGCTGGCCTTGCGGTCCTTCAGCACGTGGGCATTGGTCACCACCAGGCCATCGCGGCTGACGATGAAACCCGTGCCGGTGCCGCGATCCTTGACCACCAGCAGGACCACACCCGCCACCAGCTTCGCCTGCGGGCTGCCGGCGATCGGGCCGCCGGCCATCCCCCCTGGGGTCGCCGCCGCACCGCCACTGCCACCGGCGCGGACGTTGGCGCCTTCGACCTTGCGCTGTTCCTCGCTGCGGCGTTGGACCAGGCCGCTGATGATCTCATCCAGGCGCAGGCGACGGGCGACCAGCGCCTCGTCCTTCTTCGCCACCTGTTCAATCTCGACAGCCTGGGCGTCGACCGTCAGCTTGGCCTCATCGATGACCTTGCGCTGGTCGTGGATCAGTTCGAGGGTCTTGAGCGCGTCCGTGCTGCCTTCGAGGGTCTTCTTGTCATAGAGATTGACCAGGTGGTTGTGTTTGGTCACCGCCTCGTTGTAGCGGTCCCGCAACGCCTCGAGCGTCGCTTCCAGTTTTCGCGTCTGCTCCCCCAGGGCACGCCGCTGTTCGTCGAGTTGCACCAGTTCCGCGCGCGCCGACTTCTCATCCTGTTCGGCCATGCCGATGCGTACCCGCGCGGCGTCACGATCCTGCTCGGCGAAACGCGCGGCGTCCTCGGGACTCGCGGGGTTGTCGCGCGCGGCGGCTTTGGACAGCACCTGCTTCATCGCCTCGCTGGCGGCCTTGGCGCGTGCCGCCGCGAGCATGGTGCCGAGGGTGGCCTCTTCAGCATCGGCTGGTGCGTCGACCTGATAACGCTCTTTGAGCTCACTGTGCAGGCGGCGGATGCGGTCCGCTGACAAGGCCTGGCTGGTGGCATCCTCGCTCAGGGTCTCGAGTTCTTTGCGATGATGTTGCCAATACATCGCCACCAACTGCTCCATGGTGGCGCTGGCGGGCGGGGTCAGCTTGCAGGTTTCGCGCAGGTGGTCGATCAGGGCCAGGCGTTCACCCAGGCCGAACGGGTCGGCGACCTGGGGCCGGGGCAGTTCCTCTGCGATGATCAGCGCTGGAACCATCAGCAACCATGCGATCAAGAGCAACGTGCGCATGGGGTCGCACCATACCAACGCCAGCCACTGGGCAACGACGGGACGACGCCGCTGGCGCTTTCGTCCTGGTGGTGTGACGGATGGCACCGGCTCATTCCCACCGCTGGCACCAGTGCATCAGTCCACGCACTCGCCCGACGGTCAAGTCCGCACGTCCGCCTGCGCTGCCGCAGGCGATCATGGACAGGTGGAGGGCCCTGCAGAGACTGCGCATTCATCGCTCGCAGGAATCCCGCATGCCCAGCACCTTGTACCTCGCCTGCCCGGCATTCGCCATGAACACGCCGCTCGAGCGTCAGAACAACATCGACAGCGCCTCCTGGGTGGCCAAGGAGATGGGCTGGGAGGTGGTGGTGTCGCCCCTGCTCGAACGCACCATGGGCAACGGTGCCTGGCTGCCGCTCAAGGAGCGCGCGGCCGATCTCAAACGAGCGCTGCGCCATCAGGTGATCTGGGCCTGCCGTGGTGGCTACGGCAGCATCGAACTGCTTGACACCCTGCTGGCGGCCAAGGTCGACCATGCCCCGATGCTGATCGGCTACAGTGATATCACCGCCCTGCATGCGGGCTTCCAGACCCGCGGCTGGCGTCAGCAGATCTACGGCAAGATCCCACCGGCGGCCACCCGCCACGGTCGTCAGGCCGGCAGCATGATGGCCGCTCTGCGTGGTCTGCCGGTGCAGTACGATCCGCAGCTCCATGCCGGCGTGCGCGTGCTGCGCGCTGGCCGCGCCCAAGGCCGTTTGTTTCCCGCGTGTCTGAGCGTGCTCGCCAGCGTGTGCGGGAGCGCGGCGATGCCGGACCTCGATGGCACGGTGCTGGCCCTCGAGGACGTGCGCATCCATCCCTTCCTGATGGCCACCCACCTGCACCAGTTGTATCTCTGCGGCGCGTTGCGCGGAGTGCGCGCGCTGGTCGGCGGCACCTTCACCCACCAGGTCGATCATGACTACTGGGGCCCGAGCCCGGAGGACGTGTTGGCGGAGTGGGGCCAACGCCTGAAGATCCCGGTCATCGCGCGCCTGCCCTTCGGCCATCTCCCGGACGCCCTGGCCCTGCCATTCAACCGCCAGACCCGCATACTCGCCGAACCCGCGGGCAACTGGCACCTGGTCATCGCAGCGCGGGACTGAGCGATGCGACCGCCATCGGCCACGGCTCCTTTCATGCCGTTCCTAGCTGTGCGTCATCTCGTGTGGATCCAGTCCCACTGGTGTGATCAGGGAGACCCTTCCAACCGCAGAGGGCGCAGAGCTGGTATATCATCTCTGCGCCCTCTGCGAGCTTCCAGGCAACTTCCTCAACGGCGACCGACAGCCGATATTCACCACAGAGCTCACCGAGCGCACGAAGAAGCGCTGGTCACCTCGGTGTGCTCGGTGAGCTCTGTGGCAAATATCAGGTTCCTCGGCGTGATGAGTGGGTTCGGAAAATGCAAGCACGTAGTCCGCTCTCGGGATCAATTGGAGAAAGGCTGGCCGCAGAGACGCAGAGACGCAGAGTAAGACAAGAATTGGGGCTTTTCTTCTCTGCGTCTCTGCGCCTCTGCGGCCCGATCCTCTTTCATTGACTGCACTGCATCCACTGATCACGCCGAAGAACCTGATATTTGCCACCGAGCTCACAGAGCACACAGAGGTGATCAGCTCTTCTCTGTGCGCTCCGTGAGCTCGGTGGTGAATATCGGATGTTGGTCGCAGTTGAGGGAGTTGCCTTGAAGGGCGCAGAGGGTGCAGAGCTGGATTTTTCGCCGGAAACGTCTGGACCGTCCGCTGGCGCAATGCCTCGCGTCTTCACACGGGCACAGCTGGCGTCAGTGCGCCCGCTGCGACTCGAGTGCATTTCCTCCGCCCGTCCGTTCCCGTCCCAGCTCCTCGCGTGGCGCCGGTGCCGACCACGGCCTGAGCAGGTGCCGCAGCCAATGCGTGGCGACCTTGCCGCGGAAATACTGCTCGTGGTCCCACTCGACGCGGGCCATCTCCAGGAGTTCCGCCGCGAGGTCTGGACGTCGGCTCGACGCGGCGAAGCGCGCGGCGTCGACGTATTCCTGGATGTTGCGCCGCTCGATCCAGCCGGCGCCGTACATCGCCGCGTACCAGCCGCTGACATGGCAGGCGAAGGAGAGGATGTGGCCGATGGTGGCGAAGAGCGCTTCGTGCAGGCGCGCGGGGCCGCTGCCGAGCTCGCGCAGCATCTCTCCGACGCGCTGGCGATGAGCGACCTCCTCGGCGCCGATGCGGGAGATGCCGTCGTGCTCCTCGGGATGATGCGCGCGTGACCGCGCATGACCGCCATAGGCCAGGGCGGCGGCGCGCTCACCGGCGTGCGAGGCGCGCAGCAAACGGATGAGCCTGACACCGGGATCGACCACGGAACTCCTTTGCGACCGCTGCGCTCAACGACGACACCTCGTGGGAACCACGCGGTGTGATCATCCAGGGGACTCCGGACGTCCGGACCCCGGACGTTTCCTAGAGCGAAACCTTGTAGGCCTTGTTCGGTTTGACCACGGTCTTGATCTCCTCGACCACCGCGCTGGGCACCGGATCGTCGAGGGTCAGGATCACCAACGCATCGCCGCGCCCATCGATGCGGCTGACTTCCATGCGCGCGATGTTGATGCTGTTGGCGCCCAGGATCGAACCGTATTTGCCGACCATGCCCGGACGATCCGGGTACTCCATGACCAGCAGGTGGCCGCCGATCGGGAGGTCGATGGCGTAGTCATTGTAACGCACCACGCGCAGCACGCCGTTCACCAGGCTGCCGCCGATGATGTGCTCGCCCTTGGTGGTGACCGCCTTGATGGTGAGCTGTTCGATCGGGCCGCCCTGGGCACCCTTGCTCTGTTCGCTCGATGAGCTCACCAGGGTGATGCCGCGATCCTTGGCGATCTTGGCCACGGTCACGAAGTTGACGACCTGATCGCTGATCTTCGCCAAAGCGCCCTTGAGCGCCGCGGTGGCCAGCGGTTTGGTGTCGTACTTGGCGAGGTCGCCGCGGGCGATCACCTCCAGGCCCTTGAGCGGTTCGTCGATGGTCTGCACCACCGCCGCGCCGAGCGACTCCGCAGCCGCCAGGTAGCCATCGATCGCGGGATCGACGCGCAACTGCACGTTGACGGCATTGATGATCTTACCGGTGGCGAAGAAGGCATTGAACTGGTTGGCGATGTCGACCGAGACCTTGACCTGCGCCTCTTCGGTGCTGGCACCCAGATGCGGAGTGATGATGCAGTTCAAGGCCCCGCCCTTGACGTACTCGAACAACGGCGCACCGGCCGGCTGCGGCTCTTCCGCGAACACGTCGATCGCGGCGCCGGCGATGGTGCCGGCCTTGAGCGCCTCGACTAGCGCCGCCTCGTCGATGATGCCGCCGCGCGCGACGTTGACGATGCGCGCGCTCTTCTTCATCTTCTTGAGGCGATCGGCGTTGATCAGGTTGCGGGTCTGCTCGGTCAGCGGGGTGTGCAGGGTGATGAAGTCGGCACGCTCCAGCAGCTGGTCGAGGCTGACCGACTCGATGCGCAGTTCCTGCGCCACTTCCGGGCTGAGGAACGGATCGTAGGCGATGACCTCCATGCCGGCGGCCTGCAGCACCAGGGCGACGTGTTTGCCGATCTTGCCCAGGCCGATGATGCCGAGGGTCTTGCCGTCGAGTTCGACGCCGGTGAACGACTTCTTGTCCCACTCGCCCTTGTGCGCGAGTTTACCGTGCGCCTGCGGGCTCAGACGCGAGACGGCGAAGACCAGTCCGATGGTGTGCTCGGCGGCCGAGACGATGTTGCCGAGCGGCGCGTTCATCACGATCACGCCGGCGCCGGTGGCGTTCGGCAGGTCGACGTTGTCGACGCCCACGCCGGCCCGGCCGACGATCTTGAGGCGCGGGCTGCCGGCCTTGATCACCGCTTCGTTCACCTGCGTCGCCGAGCGCACCACCAGCCCGTCGTACTGGCCGATGACGCGCAGCAGCTCGTCGACCGAGATCTTCTTGGTGTCGACGGTGTGGCCCGCCTGCTTGAGGAGGGCGATGCCTTCGGCAGCCATGCCGTCGGTGACGAGGATCAAGGCCATGGGAGACTCCAGTGATGGCAGACGGGTGGGCGGCAGGCAGGCAAACGACATGAGACCGGAGGCAGGACGCTCTGGCGGAAGAGGTCGGCACGGTCCTCGGATGGAAGTTGAAGTCAAATAAGAGGAGGCCTTTGTCGCCTATGTGGTGCATTGATGTTCATCATCTGGATGTCGTAGGAACATCACTCTTCCGCCCACAGTCTCTAAGTCCTGCCAGGCCGATAAGGATGTCGATGGGTTTGTAATTACCCATTGCCCACGTCGAGGCTCACAGGACAAGCCCCACCCCGCCCGATTGCGCCGTGCCCCAGACCTACGAAATCCGTGATCCCATCCATCGCACCATCCTCATCACCGAGGATGAGCGCCCGGTATTGGACCACCCCTGGGTGCAACGTCTGCGCCACATCCGCCAGCTCGGCTTCGTCAGCCTGGTCTACCCAGGTGCAGTCCACGATCGTTTCCAGCATTCGTTGGGAGTGATGCATCTGGCGGCCGAACGATTCCGCCGCCTGATCGACGCCAGGCCTAAGGCCCTCGGCGGCTTCGATCAGGGCGACCTCGACTACGGTTACCGCATCCTGCGCTTCGCCGGCCTCCTGCACGACGTCGGCCACGCGCCCTTCAGCCACACCGCGGAACACTACCTCCCGTCGGTCGAGCAGGTGCGCCTGCCGGAAGCCTGGTACCGCGAGGGCCAGATGCCGCATGGGCGCCAGGCCCATCACGAGGACCTCTCGCTGGCGGTGGTGCACGGCCTGGTCGGCGAGGGGGTGTTGGCCGTCGACCTCGCGCACGATGTCGCGGCGGTGTTGTCGCCGACCATCCGCCGCAGCGCACGTCTGGCCAACCTCGGGACGCTGGTCGGTATCTTGCGGGCCCTGGTCAGTGGCGAACTCGATGC
>JANPIY010000604.1:0-3789 GCA_031425255.1 Planctomycetota bacterium | reverse complement strand
TACTTCTTCTTTTTCTGCGTACCGGTCTGCTTGCCGTTGAAATTGCGCGCGGTCGCGTCGACGTCCTTCTCACGACGCGTGATGCTGCCGCGGATCTCTCCGTCTGGCGAGTAGCCGCCCTGGAATTCGATCTTGGCGCCATCGGCGGCAGTGGCGGTTCCTGAGAAGGTGGTCTCAATCACTTGGCCCTTGTGAGTGGCTTTGACCCGCGCCTTGTAGGTGATGGCCAATTCGCCGAGCGACGTGATGGTCAACTTCCCATCTTCGAAGACGAGTTTCTCCTTGGGCTTCTTGTCCTCGGTCGGGAAGGTCACGGTGAAGGTGCGGCCGTCCAGGTCGGGCGGCGGAATGGGGGCTTTCTCCTTCTTGTCGGCGGCGCAGGCGAATCCCGACATCATCAGGACCAGCACCAGCGCCAGGCAGGAACGCAATGAATGCACCAGCATGGTAGATCTCCCGGACGCGGACCCTGCGCTCCCGGCGCCCGCTTGGCAACCGGCTGCTGGATGAACCGTGGACTGCGCCTGAGCCAGTCGCGACAAATCGGCAAAAAGCGATTCGGATTCAACCATCGGACCCTGCCATCGACGATGATGACTCCCTTTTAGGGTGGTCACGGTCGTCAAAAACCATCGGGACCTCACTCCAGCAATTGCAGCAGTGCTTGTTCGTAAGCGTCGACGATGGGCTTGGGTGCGAATTGCTCGGCACGGACGCGGGCAGCACGCCGCATCGCCTGATAACGTGGCTCATCGAGCAGCAGGTCCGCGGCCAGGCTCCCCAGGCAGTGATCGGTGCCTTCGGGACAGAGCAGGCCGGTGACGCCATCCTCGACCACCTCGGGCAGGCCGCCGGCGTGGTAGCCCAGCACCGGCACGCCGCAGGCCATCGCCTCCAGGGCGGACAGGCCGAAACTCTCCGCGCGTGAAGGCAGCAGGAACAGATCACTGGCCTGCAGGATCGGCTCCGGCTTCTGCTGACCCAGCAGACGGATGTCCTCGCGGATGCCCAGCTCCCGGGCCAGGTGTTCGGCCTTGGGCAGTTCGGGACCATCACCCACCAGGACCAGCACGGCCTTCAGACGCCGACGCAGGACGGCGAAGGCACCGACCACCTCTTCGACCCGCTTCACCGGCCGGAAGTTGGACACGTGGGTGATGACCTTGTAGCCGTCGGGGGCCAGGCTCTTGCGCCAGGGCTGCGCCGGGTCCGGCACGAAGCGATCGAGTTCGACGAAATTGGGGATCGCCTTGATCTTGCCCTTCGGCACGTGGAACCAGGTCTCGGTCTCGCGCGCGAGCCATTCGCTCGGCGTGGTCAGGAGATCCTGCTTGGCGATGGCGAAACGGGTGAGCTCATAAAAGCCGCGTTCACGACCCACCAGCGTGATGTCGGTGCCGTGCAGGGTGCAGGCGAGCTTGACGTCGCAGCGGCCCTTGGCGCCTGGGCGTCCGCATTCGCGCAGGACCTGTTGCGCCTGCCACGCCGCCGCCGCATGCGGGATCGCGTAGTGCGAATGGATGATCTCGACGCCGTGCTCTTCGACGATCTCGATCAGCTTGTTGGTCAGATTCAGGGTGTAGGGCGGATGCCGAAACAGCGGGTAGTCGCCGATGTCGACCGCGTGGAAACGCAGGTTCGGCAGCGGCCGGTCCATGCGGAAGGGCAGCTCGTAGGACACCACGTGGATATCGTGGCCACGTTCGGCGAGGTGGATCGCCAGTTCCGTGGCCACGGCTCCGCTGCCACCGTAGGTGGGATAACAGACGATGGCGAGCCGCATGGGATACTGCCTTCCGCTGGATTACTTCGCGTCCACCGCTGGCGGTGCCGCCGGCACGGCGGCGGGCACAGCGACCAATGCCGGCTGGATCTTCATCCCATTCACCGGCACCAACGTACGGGTCCATGGCTGGTAGCCCTGACGCTCGATGGACAGGACGACCGTCTTCAGCGGCGACAAGGGGATGACCTGCGGGGTGGTGCCACGGAAGGCTCCATCGATCAGGATGTCGGCCTTGGCCGGATCGGAGTCGATCGCCACCTCGACCAGATTGATGGCGTTGGGCACCTCCTGTTTCGGGACGCTGCGCAGCTCGGCATGCTCCGCCAGGTATTCGCGTACCAAGCCGGCCGCGGTGCTGAGCGCCTGCCAGGTGGCGAGGCTTTCCGGCTCATTCATCGGCCCGGAAAACTTCGCGCGCCGTTGCACCGGCGATTCGCCTTTGATCTGACGGTTTACCACCACCCGGCCATCGATGTCGACCACCCGCAGATCGATCACCGCCAGCTGGCGTTCGCTCGCGCCGTTCACATCGGCGGTGCCCTCTTCGCGACGCAACTCCACCACCCGGGTCAACACCACCAGGTGCGCGCCACCCGCGGCGGCCACCCGCCCGGCGTCCCAGGCCGTGGAACCGGATTCCGGGAGGCTTTCGCTGACCCGGCCGTCGGCATCCTTGGCCAACAGGTCGATGTAGGTCGCCATCTTGTTCGGGAAGTCGAGACGCCCCTCGGAATAGATCGGCGCCAGGGCACCGAGCGCCAGCGGCGCGAACAACACGATGCGGGTGTCGCCGCCGGCCTTGGTGACCGTCACCGCCTGAGGCTTGGCGGCGGTATCCTGGTCGTCCCACCGGTTGGCGTTGCGGGTGCATGCGGACATGACCAATGCTGAGAACAGCAGGGTCAGGAGCAGTGATTGGTAGGGCATGGCGTGGAGTATGTGGTCGAAGCGGAGGGCACCAGTGCAGGCTTGACCCCCCACCACGCCGGCTCGACCACGCGATCCGTCAACCGATCATCCGCCGCGGCAACGACGCCTGAGAGCGCCGGGCCGCTACGCTATTTGGCGGCCTCCTCCGGCTCGACGACTTCCTCGGTCTCGACTTTACGTTTGGCCTTGCCTGGCAGTTCCTCGACGCCGATGTCCTCGCCCACGGTATGACGCATGACCTCTTCCAGCGCGGTCACACCTCGCAGGGCATTCATCAGGCCCGCGCGACGCAGGGTGATCATGCCGCCGGCAATGGCAGCGTTGCGCAGTTCGATGGTGCTGGCACCGCCGATGATGACCTTGCGCAGCTTGTCCGTCATCTCCATGGCTTCGACCAGGGCGAAGCGGCCCTTGTAGCCGCTCGAGCACAACGAACAGCCGACCGGTTTCCACAACGTGATGGTCTCGATCTCCTGCTCCTTGTAGCCGGCATCGATCAGTTGTTCGCGACTCGGCAGTTCCTCTTTGGTCATCGGCTGCTTGCAGTTCTTGCACAGGCGACGCCCGAGGCGCTGGGCCACCACCGCGAGCACCGTCGAGGCGGCGAGGAACGGTTCGATGCCCATGTCGACGATACGCGAGATGGTCGATGGCGCATCGTTGGTATGCAGGGTGGACAGCACCAAGTGACCGGTAAGCGCGGCCTTCACAGCGATCTCGATGGTCTCCTGGTCACGGATCTCACCGATCATGATGGTGTCGGGGTCCTGACGCAGCAGGGCGCGTAGCGCCAGGGCGAAGGTCAGTCCACGTTTGGGGTTCACGTGGCACTGATTCAGTCCTTCGATCTCGTATTCGACCGGGTCCTCCACGGTGTTGACGTTGTCCTCGACCGTCATCACCGCCTGCAGGCAGGAATAGAGCGTGGTGGATTTGCCCGAACCGGTCGGGCCGGTGACCAGCAGCATGCCGTAGGGCGCGCCGATCCCGCGTTTGACGATCTCCAGCACCTCGGGTTCGAAGCACAGGCTGTCCAACGATCCCGCCAAGTTCGACTTGTTGAGGATACGCAT
>JANPIY010000603.1:0-3877 GCA_031425255.1 Planctomycetota bacterium | reverse complement strand
CCTGGCTATGAGGCCGCGGGTTGGAGCGGGTTGGTCGCACCGGCCGGCACGCCGGTGGAGATCGTGCGGAAGATCAACGCCGACGTTGTCGCGATTCTGCGGGAGCCGGCGGTGGTCGAGCGGATCGCGGGCTTGGGCATGATCGCTGACCCGGGAACGCCGGCGGAATACGCGACCTTCGTCGGCGCGGAGGTCGCGAAGTGGCGGGAGGTGGCGCGTATCGCCAATGTGCGATTGGATGGTTAGTTATCGGCCATGGCCATCTCACAACTAAACCGCTGAGCGCTACGATCAGAGCTGAATCTATTCATTCGGGCTCGTACCGTGTGGCGGCTCTTGGCCAGAGGTCGGAGGGCAGCCCCTGATGCTGCCCGCTGACACCGTCTGCCGCGCTCCTGCCTCGACCGCGGTACCTGCGGCGCCACGACCGCGCCTGGGATGGAGATGCTGCGCCGCCGCGTCGTTGGTCAGGTCCACGCCACAAAGTCCGTAGCCGGCTTGCGGTGATGATCCATCTGTGCAGCGAGCCGGCCGACATCAAATGGAACTCACCGCGAACTCGGAGCCCAGGCATGCGACCGCCCCGGCTCGCGCCTAAGCAGCGAACCGGGGCGACGCGCCACCCAAACAGTTACTTCGGGCTGGTATCAGGCGGTCGTCCCCGCCCACAGGTCGTCGGACAGGCGGGGGTCGTACTGGCCCGTGTAGTTCAGTAGGTTTTGCACATACCACCCGCCGGTCACCGGTTCTGACATGGTGGAAGGCAATGGCTCGCGCGTGGACCAGTCCACGCCTTCGCCTGGCGGCATGAATCCCTCGCCCTGCACGCTGATCGTCCACTGCAGGCTGCCATAAGCCCAGGGCTCGTCGCCCTGAAACTCTTTCGCCATGCCGACATAGCTGGTCATCTGTGGCCAGACCGCTTCATCGACCCGGCTCTCATAGGTACCGCCCGGGCTAAAGGGCGAAGACGAATAGAAGGTGTCGCCGACGTAGCGGCTGATCCCAAAGTTATCGTGCGACGTGTTGGCGATCGCAGCCTCTATCTGACGAAGCGCGCGTGGATCGTTCGCGTCGAGCAGCCCCGTGACAATCGCCAGGTTGGCGGAGTTCTCCTGCCGGTCCACGAGGCCTTCGCCATCCAGCGTCACGCCCCAGGAAAAGCGACCTTCCTCCTCGTTCCAAAGTCCTGGAGTGGGCTCGGCGGTGGTTTCGCGCAGCATCGCGTCGCGGATCGAGATTGCCGCATCTGTCCACGCGCCTGCGCGATCGGCCGCGCCGACTTCCTCCGCAAGCTGCACCGCAGCGTTCAGACCCTGCACGTAGGTGACCTGGGTGAAGACATTGTAGAGAAAGAACTCTTCCCAGATGGAAAACTCAGGCGCCCCGAACCCCGTCCCGTCCACGCTGGCGGCGATGAAGTTGGCGCTGTCCACAAACGCCTCGCGGATCACCGGGTCGTTGACGAATTCGTCAGCCTCTGTCGTGCGCCCGGCCTCGATGAGCTTTTCGTAGTGGTTGTTCGCGCCGATCAGAAACAGCCCCTGGGCATCCCACTCCGGCTGCACGAAGTCGATCGGCTTGTCCGCCTCCCAGAAGCCGTAGTTGGTATAGAAGGTACCGTTGGGGAACTCTGCGGCGTCGTCGCCCACGCCATCCTCCTCGACGGAGGCCATCCAGCGCCAATAGGCGCCGGCCTCCTCGTGCAGGCCAGCGGCGTCGAGGGAGATTGCGGTCGCCGCGGAATCGCGCGGCCAGACCTTGAACTCGTAAGCCGGGTTGGTGGCAGCGACGAAGCTGCCAAACTCAGGCTGCTGGCTCTGCAGGATGGTGACCAGCGTGCGCATGTAGGCTGTTTCCAGCGCCGGGTCGGAAACAGGGCGGATGCCATCCGGCCCGACCGCCGCCAGCCCGTCCTCGCCGGTTGGAGCCGCCAGCGGAATTTCCCGCGCCCGCTCGAGCCGTTCTTCCCAGGCCGCCTCGGTGCGGTCGAACCAGTAGGTCGGTGAGCCGGGGGTGGGCGTATCCTGTGGGTTCAGCGCAAGCGCGACGTTCTCCCGCAACTCGTCCAGGCTCGTGGCCAGCGTGGTGTAGAAGTAGAGTTCGACTGGCCGTGTCGGATACAAGTCTACAGAACTCTGGGTCATGCCGAGGACCAGGCCCTCGCCGTCGGCGCGTGTCTGATTCTCGAGCGCGCCATCAACGCCGAACGAGTCCGCGACGGCACCTCCCTCGCGCAGCGCGGAATTCGCGTCGGCACCCTGTGTGTCCATCTCTTGATAGGCACCGAAGGCCATGTAGAGCGGTCCCAGCTCGTCATCAGCCTGGCGCAACTCGACGATCCAGGTCTCCAGCCGTTCGTCCCAGGCAGCACGCTGATAGACGTCAGGGTTCAGGCCCATGACGTTCATGATGTCCCACTCGATCAGCGGGTCACCGACTTCGGTTTCGTTCACCAGGGTCAAGCGCTCAACCAACAGCGGCTCGCCCGGCACCATCGCGTATTCGCGGGTGATGCTGATCGGCAATGCCTCGCCGGTGGGCAGGTAGTCACCATACTCGACATGCAAGATGCCGGTCTCGTCGAAGTATTGCGTCGAATCGAAGCGCGGCCCAAGCGTCCGGGCTTCCGTCCCCGCCGATACATCGCGGAACCATGTCGTCCCGAAATCGATCTGGTCCACGGTCCAGTCTGAGGCATGCCGAAGCTGCGAGAGCGAGGGGCCGAACTCGGTGATATCTTTTGCGGCGAGGTAGGTTGCCTCGTGGATTGCCACCATATCCTCACTGTTATTCATCAGCAGCGAGCGGACGGAGGTCTGCGCCGAGGGACGCGTTCCCTCGGTAATGGTGAGCTGGTCGATCTGGATGGCAGGATCGGCGGCGACAATACCGACAACTTCTTCACCAAGCGCCGAGGACAACGTGATGTCGTGCGCGCCGGCGGTGAGGTAGACGCGATCACTGGCGGTACCGATAACGTCCGGCGCGAACAGATTTGCGAACTGCACCGCGCCGGGGATGTCCTGGCCGTCCACCAACACGTTGCGATAGGCGTCGGCCGTCGTGCTGCCGGTCGCGTAGTCGAAGTCCAGGGTGTAGTAGCCCGTCCTCGGTACGGTCACCGCGAAGGTGATGCTGCCTGGCTGCGTGTTTGCGTCAACAGCTGTCGGTTGCGCGAAGGGATCGGCCGCGCTTAGTCCGCTGCTGCGATCGGCGGCCAATCTCACCGAGCCGTCGCCGGCGAAACCCTCCGTATCATTGTCGACCGCTGCGTTGCCGCCCAGCGTTGCGGCCTCTGCCTGTAGCGTCGCCGTGAAGAGCCAGGACGCCGGATTGGCAGAACCGCGCGAGGAACCGGAGCCACCTGACGAGGATGCGCTCGGTGATGTCGCCCCCGCATTGTCATCCGTGTCGGCGGGATCGGCGAAATTTCCGCTTTCATTTGTGACGGTGCCGCTCATGTTTGAGCTCCCTTCTGTTGCACAGCAATATTGCGTGCATGTGTTGATCAACAGGTCGGAGTCTGGTTGGTTCCAAGGTTCTGGAAAACATGACCGTGTTTGAGAAACTCGTCGATATTATTCTGTGTGAGTCACATTTGTGGCCAACATGGTACGCGAATACTCAAGATATCTGCATCTGCATCGTTCCTGGACCAGTCTGACGCATCAAGTCAGCCGCCCAGTGCTTGCCCGGCACGGCCCAACGATCGTGGTCGGATATGCCTTCGGCGTTGCAGCCCAGGTCCCATGCGATCGGGAATGCTTCCTCGCTGAGCAATCCATTGACGGCCTAGGGTCCGCCTTCGACGTCATCATTGACGTCTTGACGCCAACCGAAGGCGCCAACAATTCCTCCGGCGCCGGCGCCGGCG
>JANPIY010000602.1:0-6669 GCA_031425255.1 Planctomycetota bacterium | reverse complement strand
TCAGGATACCGGCATGGCCAAGGAGATCATCAGGAGCATCACGCGTTTGGAGAAGGTGGAGGAAGAACTCGATAAGAAGATCGCCACGGCCATCGACGAGGATCCGATCCTCGCAGCCAAGAGCGACCTCATGCAGGAAGTCCCGGGCATCGGCCTGCAAACCGCTGCCATCCTGCTGGCCCACCTTCCCGAACTGGGCGACGTCAATCGTCAGGAGATCAGCGCCTTGGCGGGCGTGGCGCCCTACGACCACGCCTCCGGCACCCACGACGGTGGGCGGCACATCTATGGCGGACGCGAACGCGTCCGACAAGCGCTCTACATGGCCACCCTGGCCGCCTGCCGATTCAACACTCAGATCGCCGAGTTCTACCAGAGGCTCAAGAAAAACGGCAAGAAGCAGAAGGTGGCCCGAATCGCCTGTGCACGCAAACTGCTCGTCAGGCTCAACTCCATCCTGGCGCAGGCAGCCAGACCGACCGCTCCGGAGGCAGCCATGGCCTAAAAAAATCACTTGATCGCAATACAGTCACTCTGCGGTTAGACCGTGCGCGAGTTTTTCCGGCAGAAAGAACCCACATGGAATGCCGCAGAGCCAAATCATTGATGATACCGGTGACCGGCTCGGATCGGCCTCAGTTCCAGAAGAACCAGAACGCCACCACCGTCAGCGGCACGGGGATGAGATCGAGCAGGATGCCCCAGCCGGCGACCTTGGCGACCTTGTACTCGCCGCTGGAGAACGCGATCGCCAGCGGCGGCGATCCGAGCGGCAGGACGAACGAGAGGCCACACGGGAGGGCCACGGCCAGCACCAGGGCGATCTCATGGCCCTGGAAGCCGAGCGCCGGCGCGGCGGCCAGGAGTAGCGGCACCAGCAGGGTCACCACCGCCGGATTGGAGAACAGTTCGGTCAACACGATGGTGAAGAAGGCGATCGCGGCGATGATCAGCAGCGGTTCATGGCCGATGTTGCTGAAGGCGAGATGGCCGGCCCACACCGATGCGCCGGTATGCTGCAAGGCGGCGCACAACGCCAGCGCGCCGGCTTCCATGATCAGCAGGTCCCACGGCACGTTGCGTTCGACCTCCCTCCATCTACCGAGGCTGGAGGCGATCAGCACCGAGGCGGAGGCGAGCGCCACCGGTGCCAGGTACTTCACCCCGAAGTAGGCCCACGCCGCGATCGTCAGCAGCAGGATCACGGACACCGCCTGCTGACGCGGACCGAAACGCCCGAGCTCGCGCCGCCGTTCCGCCAGCGCCTCGCGCGCCTGCGCGACGCTGGGGACGTCGATCGGGAAGGCGACCTCGAGGATGATGGCGGCGATGATGCCGAAGGGGATGGCGATCGGCAGGCTCATGCCCATCAGTTCGAAGAATCCCGGCACCTCGATGCCCTTGGCTTGCGCGATGCCCATGGCGAGGGCGATGCGCGCGCCGCCGAGGTAGGTGACGATACCGCCGATCGAGCAACCCCAGGCGAGGGCGAGGAACAGGCCGGCGACGTAGGTCGAGCTCTGACGGGGACGGCCCAAGGCATCGCGGATTCGCGCGATGACCGGGAACAGCATCGCCGCCACCGCGTGCTCGGCGAGCAGGAAGCTGGCGAAGAACGCCACCCAATAGACCCCTTGGCGCAGCCGACGCGGACTGGTGCCGATGGCGTTGAGCAGACGCAGCGCGGCGTGGTCGACGACGTGCGACGCGGTCAACGTGCCGGCGATGAGGAAGATGCCGAGCAGGAAGAACACCACGCGGTCACCGAACCAGGCCGAGACCTCGGCCGGCGTACCGATGCCGCCAGCCACCAACGCGACGAACACGCCCAGACCGGTGACCACCAGCGGCACCGCCTCGGTCACCCACAGGATCACCGCGGCGAGGAAGATCGCGAGGGTCCGCGCGCCGTTCGCGCTCAGGCCGCCGTCGGTGGCCACCGCCGGCAGGCCGCTGCTCCAGGCGAAACTCGCACCCAGGCCACTGAGCACCAGCAGCACCATCGCCACGCGCCAGCCGCGCCGGGCCAGCAGCCAAGCGCGACCATGGTCGAGGTATTGGATCTTGGCTGGGCCGTCCGTGCTGCCGTGGTTCATGTGGTCTCACGCTTCACGCGCAGCGAGCGGCGCACGCCGGCATAGAGCCGATCGACCAGCGCTGGCAGATAGGGCTCGAAGCCCCACAGCGTCCTGGGAAAGCCGCGCACCCGGCTGTGCCACAGGCCGTGCGCACGCAGGTGGTCGCCGCGCTCGGCGCGCAGGGCGAGGATCGGCTCGGTGGGGACCAGCGTGCCGGCGGGAACGTCGTCTTCGCCACCTGGGAGGGGGCGGAAGAGCGCCAGGTTGGGCACGATGCCTTCTGCGGTGAGGCGCGGCAGCGCGGCCGAGACATGGGCCAGGGGTTCGAGTCCGAGCAGCAGATCGGTCGAGACCGCGCCGCGCGGGAATACCCGCGCCGCTGCCCGCAGGCCGCTCATCAAGCGCTCGTGGTCGACGAAGCGGCTGCGGATGGGCGCCACCTGCGCCGCCGCCGCGGGATCGAATGCCAGCAGGTGGTAGCTGACCGCGTCGCAACCGGTGGTGTAGAGGTCGAGGGTGGCCGCCGGGTCCACCGGCGGCAGGGTCGCCACCGAGACCAGGGTCGGCAACGCGCGTTTGAGCGCGGTGATGTAGGGTGCCAGATCGCTCAGACCGCCATCATCGCGCAGCAGGTGGCTGGCTTCGAGATGCACCAGGCGGGCACCGGCATGCGACCACGCGGCCTCGGCGCAGGCCACCACCTCGTCGACCGACCATTGTCCCTTCTGCAGTGGTCGTAGTGGCGGCAGTCCGAGGAAACGCCGGGGCCGGTCCAATCCCAGGCCGTCGCGCGCGGCGAACGGCGCCACCACCAGCCAGCGCCCGTGGACCGCACCGATGTCGCCGCACGACACCCCGCTGTGCGTGCGCTGATGGCGGAAACGCGCAGTGTCGGGCACCGAGACCGGGATGGTGCCGTGACGCGGGTGGCGCAGCTCGAGGTTGCCGCCGGCATCCAGGGCGAGCAGGTACGGCGAGGTGCGGGCATACCCAGGGGCGATAGAGACGTTGGTGCACCAGCCGCCCGGCAGCATCAGGTCGATGCCTTCGGCGGCGACGCCACCCGTCCCGGCAGCGTTCATCAGCGCCAGGTCGAAGCCGGCGGCGATGACCCCGTCATCCAGGCGGAGGCCCTGGTTGGTCAGATCGAGACGCAGCGCCGCGACCTCGGCGGCGGCGGCGCTGGCGCCCATCGTTCAACCGCCCGCGATGGCCGGCACGATGTCGATGAGGTCGCCGTCCTTGAGCGCGGTCTTCTGGCCATCGAGGAAACGGATGTCCTCTTCGCCGACGAAGACGTTGACGAAGCGTCGCAGCTTGCCGGCGTCGTCGCAGAGGCGCGCTTTGATCCCTGGGTACGCCGCCTCGACCGCGCTGAGCGCCTCGTCGATCGAGGTGGCCATGACCTCGATGGTTTCCTTGCCCGCGGTGAGGTTGCGCAGCACGCTGGGAATTCGGACGGACACGGCCATGGCAAGGCTCCTTCGCAGTCGGGCGCGGATGATGGTGGGGCAGGCAGGGGGGGCAAGGAGGAGGCGGGGGCTGGGCCCGAGCGCCGGGCGTCCCTGGCCACTCCTCGTCGCTTCCGTCCTTTCAGGCCGGCTCTACCGTTCCGGCCATGCCCGCCGATCCGCAGTTCGTGACCTTCTGCCTCGTCGGTGTGGTCGGCGGGCTGCTGTTGTTCGCACTGCTGCTGCTGTTCGGCACCGGCCTGGTGCGCTGGCTCAAATTACCGCAGGATCTGCCCGAGGGGCCACGCTTCGAGCCGCCGCCACCGCCCGCGGTCGCGCACGGTGACCGCACGCAGGCCGCGCGTACCGCGGCCTACCAGGCCCGCCTGCGCACGCTCTACGGGGAGGCGCACGCGGTGGTGCGCGCCGCCGGCCAGTGCCAGGATCTGCATCAGCAGGTGCGGGCCCAGGGCGAGGGCGAGCCGTTCGCCGCGGTGGCGGTGGTGACCGAGCGCTGCTCTGCTACCGCCATCACCAGCGCTACGGCCCTGGAGCACGTCCTCGCCATGTTCGACCGCCGTCTGCGCAGCGCGCGCGCGGCGGTGACCGAAGGCGAGCTCGCGACGCTCGGCCAGGAGATCGCCGGGCACGCACTCGCCACCCAGAGCGCGTTGATGCAGGCGCGTCTAGCGGTCGCGCCCTTGCCCGTCAGCGGCGACCGGCGCCTGCTCCTGCTGGTCGGCCTGCTGGTGGTGATGATCGGCTGGGTCATCACCATGCAGTACCTCCTCAGGAAGTGAGCCATGACCCTGGCGCTCGCCTCGGCGCTGCTGCTGCAACCCGGCCCTGTGCGGCAGTTCCTTTCCGCGGCGGTGGATTGCGATCAGCCCGTCACCGCGACCCTTGTCCAACTCGGCGTACCGTATTACGAGGCGACCCTTTATTGCCGGCGGCTGCAGGCAGCCGGGGAATTGCATGCCGGTGGTTGGCTGGATGAGGCGCGCACGGGGTATCGCCAACTGCTGGCCCCGCCGACCGGCTCGGCGCGCCGCCTGGGTCGCCTGCACGAGGGAGATCGCCCGCGTGAAAAGGCCCTGCACAGCGGCATCCGCGCGCTCAGCGACGCCGAACTGTTGGCGGTGCTGCTGCGCACCGGCGGAGGCGATGAAGGCGTGCTGGAATTCGCCGACCGGCTGCTCGTCGACTTCGATGGTGTGCTCGGCCTGTCGCGCACCGAGATCGGAGCCCTGCTCGAGGCGCGTGGGCTCGGGCCGGCGAAGGCGACCGAACTGATGGCGGCCTTCGAACTGGCCAACCGGGTCGCCAGCGCGACCCGGCGACGTGAGCGGCCGCGCCTGTCCACTCCCGAGGACACCATCGCCCATCTCCGCGAGATGGTGCTGCTCGATCATGAACGTTTCTTCTGCCTGCCGCTGGACGCGCGCAGCGGCCTGATCGGTGAGCCGCGGGTGGTGTCGATGGGCGATGTCGATGGCACCGATGCCGGGCCGCGTGCGTTCTTCCGCAGCGCGCTCAGCGCCGGCGCGATCTCCTGCATCGCGGTACACAACCATCCCACCGGCGACCCATCCGCGTCCGCCGCCGACCTCGCCGTCACCGTGCGTCTGGTCGCCGCCGGTCGCACGCTGGACCTCAAACTGGTCGATCACCTCATCGTCGGCGACCGCGGACGCTTCGTCAGCATCCACCGCACCCACCCGCAGTGTTTCCGCTGAAGACAGGTCAAACCGCAGAGGCCGCAGAGGGCGCAGAGATGAAAATGCCGGGCTCTACGTCCACTGCGTCTGAACAAAGCAGTGCGAAGTGCGAAGTGCGAGGTGCGAGGTTGAAAGACATTCGCTTACAATAGCGAGGCTGTTCACCAGACGGGTGATCCACCAGGCACTCACGTGCCTGGTGCATGACTTCGCACTTCGCACTGCTTTTCCTCGGGTGAATCGCCGACGTCAGGGCGAGGCGGGAGGCAGTCGCGAGAAGCTCATCAGTTGCACTCCGCCACCGTTCTTCACGTAGTCGATCCCGCCATGGTAGGGATGGGTCTGGTCGAGCTGGGCGATGATGCGGGGCAGCCAATGGCGATTCAGCTTCTCGGGAAACATGATCGTCACCACCACCCAGATGCGGTCGTGTTCGAGCGCCAGGCGCTTGATCATCGCGAGGTCCGGATCCGGATCCTTGGCGCCGCCCCCGGGATGATACGGCCCGGCGGCGATCGATTGAACCTTCACTCGCTCGCGGGCCTCGGGGATGCGCTCGAGGTAATGGGTGATGGGTTTGAGCACCAGGAAGGGATAGCAGATCACCGCATCGTCCGGGCGCGTATGTTCGACCAGGTAGGCCGCTGCTTCGCGCCATTCCGCGCCATGGCTGAAGCCGTGCCTGGTATTGTTGACCACCAGGAATCCCAGCATCGCCACCACCACCCCGGCAGCGCCCAGGTTCGGCAGCCGTGCCGCACCGGCGGCGATCAGCAGGATGTAGGCGGGTAGACAGCCGATGAGGTATTTGGGCAGGAAGAGCGGTTTGACCAGGATGGAGAACGCGACCGCGATGGCGATCGGGACCACCACCCAGGAGGCCAGGAACCACACCGACCAGCCGGCGGAGAAACGCTCGCCCGGCGTTCGCTCCTGCGGCGGTTGGCGCAGGATGCTGTACAGCAGCACCCCCAGGCAGAGGGCGGCCACCAGCAACTGGCCCTTGCCGCTGCCGAAGATCAGTACGAAGCCGTAGAGATCGCCGAGGTCGGGACGATTGAGGTAGTCGACCTGGCCGAAGGTCGAGGAGGGTCGAAACAGCACCAGGGGCAGCAGGGCGATCACCAGCACGCCGCCGGCGGCGAAGACCCGCGACCACGGGATCGGCGGGCGTCCACGCCCCAGCAGCGCAACTACATGCGGAGCCAGGATGAGGATGCCGAAATAGTGCGCGTAGGTCGCCAGCGCGACCATCAGGGCATAGGCAGCCCACGCCATCCAGGTCGGACGATCGAGCGCACGCAGGAACAACAGGGAGGCGGTCGCCGTCAGGAGCACCAACAGGCCGTAGCTACGGGCCTCGGAGGCGTATTGGACGAAGAAGACGTTGCTGCACAGCAGGAGGTCGGCGATGATCGCGGC
>JANPIY010000601.1:0-20934 GCA_031425255.1 Planctomycetota bacterium | reverse complement strand
GGGCGGGGGTGGAGACGGGGGCCGGGGAATAGGAGACGCCAACAGGATGACGGTCTTCATGTGGCGCTAGCGGGCGAGCGTAGTAATCGCGGTAACACCGGCCGATTACAGCCCCATACGATTCAGCTTACGAATAAGAATCGGCCGCAGAGACGCGGAGACGCAGAGGAAAGCAAAGCACGGTCTTTTTCGTCTCTGCGTCTTTGCGCCTCTGCGGCCAAATATCTTGGCTTCACAGCAAGGGACTGAAGTCGGCGTCCCCAGGACCGCTCCGCCTACGGTTCGTCCGCGGGAGGCTGGCCGGGGCGTTCGACGGTTCCGGCGAGCTCCTGCCAGGCGCGGGCTTCGGCGAGATCGCCGCGTCGTTGTGCCAGCTCGGCGAGGTGACGCGCGGTCGCCGGCATCGGTCGCAGATCGTAGGCCTGCAGGAACGCGCGGCGGGCGTCCTCCTGGCGGTTGGCAGCCAGGGCGATCTCTCCCAGCCGGCTGTACGCCCATTGCGAATCGGGGACCTGCGCGAGGTAGCGGCCGAGCAGCCGTTCCTCCAACTGCGGGTCCTTGCCCTGGGCGGCCAGTTGGGCGCGCACGCGGAGGCTGGGGACATGGGTGGGATCGCGGCGCAGGGCTTCGTCCATCAGCACGGTGGCGCGGGCGAGGTCGCCCCGCATCGCCGCGATGGTGCCGGTGCCGTAAGGTCCCCATGGCAGTTTCGGGGCGAGGCGATCGAGATCGCCGAGTACGTTCTCCGCCGCCGCCAGGCGTTTCAGGCGCAGGTAGGACTGGGCCAACAGCAAGCGCGGTTCGAGCCACCAGCTGCTCGCCTCGAGCGCGCGGTTGCACCACGGTATGGCCTCGTCGAGTCGCCCCTGCTGGTAGTGCAGTTGCGCCTGGAGCAGGAACGCCTGCGGATGCTGACAGCCGCCGGCGAGCAGCGTGGTCAGGCGCAGGCGCGCCTGATCGAAGAGCCCATCGTCCATGAGGGCCTGGATGGCATCCATCTCGGTCGCTTCACTGAGCGATGCGGCGGACGGTCCGTGCAGATCGGAGCCGAAGAGCAGCCAACGGGCGTTCTCGTCTTCGTGGCGTGGCGCCGGGCGGGCGCTGAGGGTGGGTGTGGCGGTGGTCGGCGTGACCGGGGCGGCGGCGCGCGACTGCTCGCCGCAGCCGCTGCTGGCCAGCAGGGCTCCCAATGCGCTGGCCAGCAACCAGCCACGCGTCACGCCCCTCGGCTGCCGTCGTATCTCCGCCCTCATGCCACCGCTCCCATCGCTTGCGCGAAGCCGCTGACCTTGGCCTGCACTTCATCCCACTCGGCGTGCGCCTGCGAGTCCCACACGATGCCGCCGCCGGCATGGAAGGTGATCCCATCGCCGACGATGCTGGCGGTGCGGATCGCCACCGCGAGGTCGCCGCCGTGGGCGCCGAGCCAGCCGAAGGCCCCACAATAGGCGCCGCGCGGCGCGCCTTCCAGGTCGGCGAGGATCTGCATGGCGCGCACTTTCGGCGCACCCGTGATGGAGCCAGCGGGAAACGCGGCGAGCACCGCGTCGACCAGGCTCAGTCCCGGGCGCAGGGTCGCCTCGACCCGGGCGGCGCGATGATGCACATAGGCGAGGTCGATGAGATGCCCAGGGTCGTTGATGCGCACCGACCCGGTCTCCGCCACCCGGCCGAGATCATTACGCACCAGGTCGACGATCATCGCCAGCTCGGCGGCGTCCTTGGGCGCATGCGCCAGTTCGTTGCGCACGGCCTCTTCGTGCCCTGGGCGACGCCGGCGCGTGCCCTTGATCGGCACGCTGACGAGTCCGCGCCCGCGCTGGGCGATGAAACATTCCGGACTGTGGCTGATCACGCTGGGACGATCGGGGCTGCGGAAGAAACCGGCGAAGGGTGCCGGGCTGGCGCTCACCAGCCGCTGGAATGCGGCGACGTCGCGCTGCAGCCCGGGCCGCAGCCGGGCGTGGAACGGCACCGCGAGGTTGGCCTGGTAACAATCGCCGGCGGCGATCCACGCCCGGACGCGCTCGACCTTGTGCGCATGCACCTCGGCGTTCCATGCCGGCACCAGCGCGGTGGCGAGGCCGACCTGGGGGATCGCGGGCGCTGGGTGCGTCCAGCGTGCCGCCAACGCGTCGAGGGCCGCCGCGTCGACGCCCATCAGCGTGCAGCGTCCCGCCGCGTCCCAGCGCGCCACTTGCGGCCCCGCGATCAGGCGCGGCGCCACCCGCGGGAATTCATAATCGAGTTGGACGAATACCACCTCTGGTGGCACCTCACCCCAGGTCCGGCCCCAACCGCTGTGAGAAGGATCCGTGACCGGTGGCGGGTTGGCAGCGTCGCGTCGCCGATCCGCAGCGTCGCGCAGCGCACGCTCCGGCGTGATCTCCGCGCTCCCGCTGGCGCGCGTCAGGCCATCACTCCATCCCAACGCAGCCGAATGATCGCCGATCAGGCAGGCGATCTCCGCCTGATCTGCGACCTGGGCCAAGGCCTGCAAGGGCGTGATCGTCGGACCCGGTCGGGTGAACCAGCGGGTGGACATCGCGCTCACGCGTCGGCGATGATCATGGTGCGCAGCGACAGATCGAGGGCGTGCACCGAATGGGTGAGGGCGCCGGTGGAGATACGCTCGACCCCGGTCTCGGCCACCGCGCGGATGGTCTCCAGGGTGATGCCGCCGCTGGCTTCCAGCGCCACACGTCGACCGCCGTCGTTGCCGGCGAGCGCGCGATCACGGCGTTGCACCGCCTCGCGGAGCAGCGCCGGCGCCATGTTGTCGAGCAGCACGATGTCGGCACCGGCGGCGATCACCGCCTCCAGATCGGCGAGGTGCTCGATCTCGACCTCGATCAGCGTTTCCGCTCCGGTGGTCTCGCGAGCGCGCCGCACCCCCTCGGCCGGACCGCTGCCGAGCGGCCCTGGGGGCATCAGCGCGATATGGTTGTCCTTGATCAGCACCTGATCATAGAGACCGATGCGGTGGTTGCGGGCGCCGCCGCTCAGGACCGCGTGTTTCTCCAGCAGACGCATGCCGGGGGTGGTCTTGCGGGTGTCGAAGACCTGCGCCCGCGTGCCGGCGACGGCTTCGACATAGCGCCGTGCCATGGTCGCGGTGCCCGAGAGCCGCTGACAGAGATTGAGCGCCGTCCGTTCGCCGATGAGCATGGTCGAGGCGGCGCCGCGGCAGCGCAGCACGATGTCGCCGGCAGCGACCTGGGTACCGTCCAGGGCCGCCGTGCTGACGGTGACCTCGCATCCCGGCATGTCGGCGGCGAGGGCATCGAACACCAGTTGGAACAGGGCCAGGCCGCAGACCACTCCCGCGGCTTTCGCGCGCACCACGCCATCCAGGCGCGCCTGCGGCGGCACCAGCGCGCGGCAGGTGATGTCGCCGCCCTCGCGCAGATCTTCGCGCAGGGCCAGGGCGATCAGCTGACGGACGTCGGAATGGAGGTACGGAAGCGCGGCGTTCGCCATGGCCGGCACAGCCTGGACCTCAGCCGGCGCTGGCAAGGCCGCACGCGGACGCGGTGCCCATTGGTGGCACGCCACAACTACGGCAGCAGTCCGAACCTGTCAGCGAGGATCAGCAGTGCAGGTGGTCGCTGTCGAACTGGTCGGTGAGCATACCCAGAACCCCACCGATGACGATCCAGGCTAGCCAGCCCATCATCATCATGAGAAGCGGACCCACCCCGCCGCCGTCCGCCCACTGCCACCAGCCGATGCTGAAGCAGCCTAGCCAGGCTAGGAATGCACCGCAGCCGTAGAGCAGCATGCCGCGCAGGATGCCCCAGCCCAACTGGACGATGAGCCAGGCAATGCCGCCGCCTACCAGTAGGAACACCAGATAACCCGGCCAGGCGATTGAACCCCCGAAGGCAGCTATGCGCGCGGTGATGGCCAGGAGCATCGCGCCGGCGAGCGTGAGGTTGCGCAGGAAGCGCCGGTGACGGTGCCGCCATCGCTGCTCCCGCTCCCGCTGGTCGGCGAGGCGTGCGACATGTGCGAGCTGCAGCTCCTCTGGGGTCGGGTTGAGCAGTGTCATCCCGAGCGCCCGCCATACAGCGCCGCCACCACCTGCTCGATGGTCGGCTCCTCGATGCGCACATCGGCCACTGGCAGGAGAGTGAAGCATCGCTGCAGCAGGGCCGCCGAGTCGGTGCCGGCATCCACCGCGGCCACCAGTTCGACCGGATTGGTCTGGCTCCAGGCGACGCCAGCGTTGGGCAGCCCATCGAGGTTGGCCAGGGTGACCGCTTCGCGCAGGGTCAACATCAGGCGTTTGCGCGCACCGTACTTGGTCTTGAGCGCTTCGAGGGCGCCGTCGTGCATGATGCGGCCGTGATCGATCACCACCACCCGGCTCGATAGTGCTTCGATGTCCTGCATGTCGTGGGTGGTCAGCAGAATGGTCGTGCCCTGCTCACGGTTGAGCTCGCGCAGGAAGGCGCGCAGACGGGTCTTGGTCACCACATCGACCCCGACGGTCGGCTCATCGAGGAACAGCACGGGCGGCTGGTGCAGCAGGCTGGCGGCGAGATCGGCCTTCATGCGTTGGCCGAGCGAGAGCTTGCGCACCGGCGTGCGCAGGAACTCCTTGAGCTCGAGCACCTCGTCGAAGCGTTTGAGGCGGGCCTGGAAATCCGCCAACGGCACGTCGTAGAGATGGCGCAGCAGCTCGAAGCTCTCGCCCACCGCGAGGTCCCACCACAGCTGGCTGCGCTGGCCGAACACCGCGCCGACCGTGCGCACGTACTGCGCGCGCTGGCGATGCGGATCAAAACCATTGACGCGGACGCTGCCGGTGGTGGGCGTCAGGATGCCGGTCAGCATCTTGATGGTGGTGCTCTTGCCGGCGCCGTTGGGCCCGATGTAGCCGATGATCTCGCCGCGCGTGATGGTCAGGCTGACGTCCTGCACCGCCTTCAGCTCACGGTAACGGCGCACGAAGATGTCCTGCACGCTGCCCACCAACCCAGGTCGCCGGTCGAACGTTCGGAAGGTCTTGCCCAGGTCCTGGGCCACGATCACCGCCGCGGTCGTAGCGACGGGGGCGACTGGAGCGGGCGATGCGACGGCAGGGGCGGTAGTCACGTCCGCATGGTGCGCCGGGAACCGCCAAGGCAAACAGGCCAGGCCTGCGCGGCGGCGCGACCTGGCATCAAAAGTGCGCCTTGCAGCCTTCGCTTGAGCGCAGCGCCCGGGTGCCGTACCTTCGCCGCAGGAACGCAGGATGTCCCAACCACTCCTCGCCTTGACCCATGACTGGCATCGCCAGCGCGCCCAGTTGCGCAGCGGCCGCCTGCGTCCGCCGCCGTTGGTGGCGTCTGGTGTCGACGTGACGGGCGGCAGCGATGGCCGCGCCGTGACGCTCGGCGGCCTGGCGGTGATCTTCGGCGTCTTCCCCGCGAGCCTGGATGAATTCGTCGAGCTCGCGCGTTCGCGTCTGCACCTCGGCCAAGGCCAGGCGCGTGAACTCGATGCCGTGCTGAACACCCGCATCATGGCGATGTGGGCCTGGCTGCCGACCCTGCGCCGCGACTGCTACCTCGAACTCGACCGCGCCACCGGTGAAGAGCACCTGTGGCTGATGGGACCCGGAGCGGGCGAGAGCGACGAGATCACCCTCACGGATGATCACGAACACCTCGATGCGGCCTTCCTCGATGCGTTGGTATTGAATGGGCCCGGGCATTGGGGCGGCGAAAGCGGCCTCGCGCGCCTGGTCGAACGTTTCGGCCATCAACCGCTGCTGGTCGCCGCGCAGGTGGCGGATCTGCTCGATCACCAGAACAAGGATCCGGAGCGCGCGCTGGACCTGGTGCGGGCGCGCTGGCCGGCGCTGAGCCCTGGCGATGAAGCCGCGTGGGCGCCCCTGGCGGACAACGAACACCCCTGGGTGGCGGTGCAGCTGGGCCGGCTCGCCCTGCGCCTGGGCCACGTGCGTGCGGCGCGCCTGCTATTGCGTCAGGGCGGCCAGACCGACGTCGCGCCGGTGGCGCACTTCGATCTCGGCCAAGCCTGCGAGGTGCTGGGCGATCTCACCACCGCCGAGGCCGCCTTCGCGCGCTATGCCTCGGCGCGGGCCACCGATCCGGATGCCTGGCGGCGCCTGCTGCTGTGCCGCGTCCGGCTCGGCCATTTCACCATCGCCGAGGAGACCCTCAAACGGTACCGCGGCGTGGGTGGCAAGGATCAGGACCTGGTGGAACGGTTCCTCGCCATCCTGATCCGTTCGAATCTGCGCAGCCAGGAACGCGCGCGGCTCGTCGGCTGGATCTGTGCCCGGCTGTGGGAGGCGGTGCCGCGCCGCCTGTCGCTGGAGTCGCTGATCGAGACCGCGGTCGAGCGCCGCGATCAGGCGCACCAGCAGGTGGAGATCCTCCACCTCGCGGCGCTGGTCGATCGGCTGCGCCTGGAGCTGCGCGCACGCCTGCCCACCAGCATCACCGGTGGTCAACTCGAGGACCTGGTGCGGGTGGTGTTGTTGACCCTGCCGTTGATCGCCAGCAAACGCGTCTCGCCCATCGCGGTTGAACCGGAGCCGCTGTCGGCGGCGCAGCAACAGGTCGGCAATGCCGTGGGCATGTGGGCGACGCTGCACCTGGGCGACGACTTCGGTCTCGGCACCCTGTCGGAGAGCCCGGCGGTGCTGGAACTGGCGCGTTATGCCGTGGAAGGGCGCTCAGGACCCGGCTGAACCTCGGCAGGGGTATGGCGTTTATCGCCCTCCTCACTGTTGAACCATGTCCGAACGCCAACCCACCGATCCGAAATCCGTCGATCGCCTCTACCTGGTGGCCATCGTCCTCTATGCCCTGCTGGCCTTGGCCTTCATCGGGTATTTCCTGCGTGGCTTGTTCGCCTAGGGATCGCGGGGGACGATGCGACGTGCGCCGCGTTCATGCCTCGGCGCCCGGCTTTGATCCGCGGAAAACCCTTTCCCAATCTCATATTCCACATCTCACATTCCACATCGCACCGCCGCTTGTCTGCCATCCGCTGGTACATCCTGCAGGTTCCGATAAACCCGCCGCATGAGCAACATCGCCGCGTTGCTGCAGTTGTTGGACGACCCGGATCCAGCCGTGCACGCCACCCTGATCAATCGCCTGAGTGGCGACGCCGATCTGCTCTCGCAGACCTGGTCGCTGGCGAGCGAGCGCGGGTTGCCGCCGACCGCGTTGATCGATCTGGTCCTGCGTCAGGATGCCGAGGCCCTGGTCGATGCCTTCGCCGAAGCCGAGCACCTCGAGGCGGGCGTCTGGCTGTTGCCGCGCATCGATGTGCCGCGTCGCGACTACCGTCAGGTCGGCACGCGGGCGCTCGACGAATTGGCCGCACGCATCGCCACCCCGGCCAATCCCTGGAGCGTGGCGCGTTTCCTCTGCGATGAATGCGGTTTCAGCGGTGCCCGTCAGGATTATGACGACCCGCTCAACAGTCTCCTCTCAGCGGTCCTCGAACGGCGCGTCGGCCTGCCGATCAGCCTCACCGCTTTATGGGTGCTGGTGTGCCGGCGTCTCGATCTGATCTGCGAACCGATCGCCATTCCCGGGCACGTCGTCGGCCGGTGGGCCGGCGGCTACATCGATCTGTTCGATCACGGCCGCCGCATCGAGCGCGAGGATCTCGACCTGCGCATGCAGGCCGTGGGCGAGGCGAGCGCATCGCCGTACCTGGCGCCCGCCAGCGACCGCGCGCTCCTGCGTCGCATGGCGCGCAATCTGGTGCACGCCTACGTCAAGCGGAACGATCGACTGCGCGCCACGATCGCGCATGGTCTTGCGACGGCGTGAGCGCAGCGAAAAAAGCAGAAACATAAAAGGCATAGCCACAGAGCCCACAGAGCCCACAGAGAGCACAGAGCCGAAGAGATGGCTCCTCTCCGTGCTCTCTGTGGGCTCTGTGGCTGGCTGTCCCTCTCCGGCGATCGGCCGGCGTGCGCCGGGCTTTATTCCGGGACGACCGAATCGCCCGCCTTGATCTCCGCGCCTTCAGCCAGCGTGCCTGGGATGGCGATGCAGATGGTGGAGTTGTCCTTCACCTGCGTGCTGCTGATGACGGCGATGGTGGCATCCCCACGTTTCACGGCGAAACGCTGGCCGGGTTTGATCTGCTGATCCTTGCCGGCACCGATCATCACCAGCAGCGATTTCGGCTCGCCGACGTAGCTGGCGATCAGGACGCTGGTGGCGACCGGGATGCCGAGCATCTTCTCGTCGATGGGGGGAGTCTTGCTGGGCGATCCCGCTGACGACGCCAGATCGCCATCGAGGATCGCGGCGGCGGTGGCGGCGGAAGCGGCGGCCGCGCGGCGTTGTTCAGGTGTCAGCACCGGGGCGGTGCTGGTGACCTGGGCACCGGCGAGGGCGATCTGCACCACCAGCGCGGCATCGCCGAGCGAGACCGTGCCGCCGTTCAACCCATCGGCGAGCACGCGCAATTGTTCGGCCACCGGGCGTTGGCCACGATGCTCGAGGTCGAGCGCCCGTTCGCGGATGATCTTGGCCGCGATGCCGCTGGCGGGCGAGTCGGCGGCGCCGAGGGCGACGCACAGCACGGAGGATAGGGACAGACCGAGGAGGAGTGGGCGGATCATCGGCGCAGCCTGCCGTGTACGGACGCGGTCGGAAGCCTGGATGTGGTGCGGCCACGACGCTGCGGTGATGGACTCAGAGGCCGCCGAGGCAATCGCGGATGGTGGCATCGAGGTCGAGGGTCTGCCGCCAGCCGGTCAGGTTCTGCAGCCGGGTGACGTCGGGTACCCGGCGTCGCATGTCCTCGAAGCCACCTTGCGGAAAGGCGTCGGCATAGGCGACCAGGCGCACCGGCGAGCGGCTGCCGCTCAGCGCGATCACGCGTTGCGCGAGCGCTTGTACGGTGACCTCCTCGGCGGAGCCGATGTTCACCACCTGGCCCACCGCCGCCGGACAACCCAGCAGGGCCAGGATCGCCGCCACCGCATCGCGCACGTGGAGGAAACAGCGCGACTGCCCGCCGTCGCCATGCACCTCGAGCGGGTCACCGCGGCTGGCCGCGGCACAGAAACGCGGCAGCACCATGCCGTAGGCCGCACTCTGCCGCGGCCCGGTGACGTTGAAGAAACGCGCGATGGTCACCGGCAGCCCGCGCTCGCGGTGATAGGCCAAGGCCAGGAATTCGTCCATCAGCTTCGAGCAGGCATAGCTCCAGCGATGCAGCGACGAGGCGCCGAGCACGCTGTCATAGTCCTCCTTGAAGGGAGTCTGGTCGAGTTTGCCGTAGATCTCGCTGGTCGAGGCGAGCAGGAATGGCAGCGAGCGCCGCGCGAGCGCCGCCCGCAGCATGACCTCGGTACCGCGCAGATTGGTGACGATGGAGGCGACCTGGCGCTCGAGGATCCGTCGCACGCCGACCGCTGCCGCGAGATGCACCACCGCCTCGGCCTTGGCGCAGGCCTCATCGACCAGGACCTCGTCGCACACCGAACCGTGCAGCACGGTGAGTCGCGGGTGGCTGGCGACCGCGGCGAGATTGTCCAACGAACCGGTCGAACAGTCGTCGAGCACGGTGACCGCGTCGCCGCGCGCCAACAAGGCTTCGACGAGATGACTGCCGATGAAGCCGGCTCCGCCGGTGATCAGGTAATGCATGGGCGGACCTTAAGATGTACGCGGCGGATGATAGACGTGTCGAGCCTACCCTTCACCGAGCGCGTGTGACCACCGGGATGACCGGTGTAGCACGGATGGCCGTGATTCCCCCTGTTGCCTGATCTGTCAGTAGCGATCAACCGCGGGCGTGACGCCAATGCTGTAAAGCTAAGACATTTGGCCGCAGAGGCGCAGAGCCGTAGAGATGAAAAGACTCTGCTTTGCCTTTCCTCTGCGCCTCTGCGTCTCTGCGGCCGATTCTTCATGGTGAGCTTATCAGCATTGGCGAGACGCCCGTGCCACGGGAGAGGTGTCAGCGCTTCTTGCGGTACCGCCCCTTCTGCTGTCGGCGGCCCTTCGGTTTGTCGTCATCGCCGCTGACCGTCTCGCCGGCTTCCAGCGCCTTGATGCGGTCGCGGATGCGGGCGGCCTCCTCGAAGCGCAGATTCTCCGCCGCGTCGATCATCTGGCGTGTCAGCTCAGGGATGTCGGCAGCCGTCAGCACGGTGCCGCCGGCGACATAGCCGCCACCGGCTTCAGCCGCGCGGCGGGCGGCCATCTGATCCTTGAAGGCACCGGAATTGGCCTGCCGCACCGCGGTGCGCGGGACGATGCCGTGTTCGCTGTTGTAGGTGACCTGGTGGGCGCGCCGGCGATCGGTTTCGCGGATGGCGGCCGCCATAGCGGCCGAGGTGCGATCGGCGTAGAGGATGACCTGTCCGGCGACGTGGCGCGCGGCACGGCCGATGGTCTGGATCAGCGAGCCCTCGCTGCGCAGGAAGCCCTCCTTGTCGGCGTCGAAGATCACCACCAGCGAGACCTCCGGCAGATCGAGGCCTTCACGCAGCAGGTTGACGCCGACCAGGCACTCGGTCTCGCCAGAACGCAGGGCGTTGAGGATGTCGACGCGGCCCAGCGCATCGATGTCGCTGTGCAGGAAGGTGGTGCGCACGCCGGCATCGGCGAGGTATTCGCTCAGGTCCTCGGCCAGGCGCTTGGTCAGCGTCGTCACCAGCGTGCGCTCACCGAGGACGCAGCGCGCCTTGACCTCCTTGATGAGGTCTTCGACCTGGCCCGAGGTCGGGCGCACGCTGATCGGCGGATCGATGATGCCGGTCGGACGGATGAGCTGTTCGGTGCGCACCAGTTCATGTTTGGCCTCGTAGTGGGAGGGTGTGGCCGAGACGAAGATCATCTGCTTCACCAGGCTCTCCCACTCGGCGAAGTGCAGCGGACGGTTGTCGAGCGCGCTGGGCAGACGGAAGCCGTGGTTGACCAGGTTCTCCTTCCGGTTGCGGTCGCCCGCGTACATGCCGCCGATCTGCGGGATGGTGACGTGGCTCTCGTCGATGACGCAGAGGAAGTCGGGCGGAAAGAAGTCGTAGAGGCAGTACGGCCGTTCGCCGGGTTTGCGCCCCGTCAGGTGGCGCGAGTAGTTCTCGATCCCAGGGCAGGTGCCGACTTCGCGCAGCATCTCGATGTCGTACTTGGTGCGCGCCTGCAGGCGCTGCGCCTCGACCAGCGAGCCGGCCAGGATGAGCTCGCGGTGACGGGCCTCCAGTTCGGCTTCGATGTCGTAGACCGCCTTCTGCAGGGTCTGCTCCTCGACCACGAAGTGTTTCGCCGGGTAGATGTTCAGCTTCTCGTGCCGCCCCAGGACCTCGCCAGTGAGGGTGTGCACCGTCGCGATCTCCTCGATCTCGTCACCGAAGAAGGAGATGCGGATGGCCGCGTCGTCGTAGGCTGGCCACAGTTCGACCACGTCGCCGCGCACGCGGAATTTGCCGCGCTGGAAGTTGAGGTCGCCGCGGCTGTATTGGATCTTGATCAGCTCGCGCAGCAGGTCGTCGCGGCTGATCGCCATGCCGACATGGGTCTGGACCGTCAGATCCTCGTAGCTGTTGGGTGAGCCCAGGCCGTAGATCGATGAGACCGAGGCGACGATGATCACGTCGCGACGCGAGAGCAGGCTGCGGGTGGCGGACAGGCGCAGCTTGTCGATCTCCTCGTTGATCGAGGACTCCTTCTCGATGTAGAGGTCCTTCCCAGGGACATAGGCCTCGGGCTGGTAATAGTCGTAATAGCTGACGAAGTACTCGACCGCGTTGTTGGGGAAGAAGCCCTTGAACTCGCTGTAGAGCTGCGCCGCCAGGGTCTTGTTGTGCGACAGCACCAGGGTCGGCTTCTGCACCTGCTGGATGACGTTGGCGACGGTGAAGGTCTTGCCGCTGCCGGTGACGCCCAGCAGCGTCGCTGCCCGTTTGCCGTCCAACACCGCCTTGACCAGATCGACGATGGCCGTCGGTTGATCGCCGGTGGGTTGGTAGGGGGCTTGGAGATCGAACATGGGAGGGCGGACGATCCGGTCGGACGCCGGGGCGACAAGGGCGGCGGGGCCCAGTCGCCACGTCGGCAGCGCCCGCCTGGCTCCCGCTTCGGGCTGGTGGGGACGGGACGCATCTCACACACACCGGTACCGGGGTATGCCCTGCTGCGCCGCTGATCTCTTCAGTTGGTGGTAAAGTTGCCGAAGCTCATCACTTGAGTCTCCCCATGCCGACCACGACCAGCACCACGACCGTCCACTGCAACGAGCTGTATGCTCCCGCCGAATTGGATGAAGAGGCCTTGGCGCTGGCCCAACGGGTGACGCACAAGATCCGCACGCCGCTGCCGGTGGCGGCTCAGACCGTGGAGGACGGCGAGTACGAACCCCAGTCGTGGAATCCCCGTCCCGCCCGCAGCCAACGCCCCAGCGATCTCTGAACGGCGCTCGCGCTAGTGCCGGCGGCCGTGGGCTCGGCCCCACAGGAGACGCCGCAGAACCTGTTTTAGGATTCCTCGGCGAGATGAGGTGGTTGGGAAACGGCAAGCACGTGGTCAGCTCTTGGAATCAATTGGAGAAAGGCTGGCCGCAGAGACGCAGAGTCGCAGAGTAAGACAAAACAGGGGCTTTTAGTGTCTGCGTCTCTGCGTCTCTGCGGCCCGATCCTCTCTTATTGACTGCACTGCACCCAGTGATCACGCCGTAGAGCCCATTTTTGCCGCCTTGCCGAGCGTTGAGCTCCAGCCACTCTCCCGCCCATGTTGCCCAATCCCCATGCCGCCGTGGTGCTGTTGTCGGGTGGCCAGGACAGCGTCACCTGCCTGGCCTGGGCGCAGAAGCGCTACCCGCGCCTGCACACCGTGACCATCGACTACGGTCAGCGCCATCACGTGGAACTGGGTGCCGCCGCCGAGATCGCCCGCCGTGCCGGGGTGCCGCAGACGGTCATCCCCTGCGACAGCTTCCGCGCCTTGGGCGGCAACAGCCTCACCGGCAGCGAAGAAGTCACCGGTGGCGTGCGCGATGACAACCACCTGCCCAACACCTTCGTCCCCGGCCGCAACCTGGTGTTCATCACCCTCGCCACCGCGTTCGCCTACCAACGCGGCATCACCGAGATCATCACCGGCGTCTGCCAGACCGACTACAGCGGCTACCCGGACTGCCGCGCCGACACCATGAGCGCCTTGCAGGAATCGCTGCGCAAGGGCATGGAGTTCCCGGTCACCATTCACACTCCGCTGATGCACCTGACCAAGGCCGAGACCGTGAAGATGCTGCAGGATTTCGGCAAGTTGGAGCTGCTGGCCTGGAGCCACACCTGCTACAACGGCGCGGTGCCGCCCTGCGGCACCTGCCCGGCCTGCGAACTACGGGCGAAGGGTTTCCGCGAGGCCGGGGTGATCGATCCCCTCATCCAACGCCTGGGCGCCTAGACTGGCCCTGGGACCGCCGGCTGCCAGCCGGCCAGGGGCGATCCGGTGCCGGCGCCCAATGCTGTTAGCTGACGCAACGAAGAGGGAGGAAAGGCATAGCCACAGAGCCCACAGAGAGCACAGAGCTGGAGAATCGACCCTCTCTGTGCTCTCTGAGGGCTCTGTGGCTGGTTGTCCTTCTCCTGACTTCAGGATTCGGCCATCGCTACTCAGCATCGAGCCGGCGCTCCCAGGATTGTTCATCCACCCAGCACTTTCCTTCCCTCGGGTCGCCGCTGTAGTGCGCCTCCCCCTAGGTGACGCTCCATGGACATGCAACGCGCTCTCGGTCTCGATGCCAATGGTCACGCGGTGACCGGCAACCGCCGTCAGCTCATCCGTTACATCAACCTGCGCCTGGCGGCGATGGGCTACACCGTCGAGACCGACGAGTCCAATCGCGAATTCCTCAGTGTCGCCCACGATCTGCTGGCCAACCACCGTGAGCAGGCCCGCCTGCTGACCAGCCACCTGTGCGCGGCCGACCGCCGCATCCAGGACTTCCTCGACCAGATGCTCCAGGGCATCGCACTCCCAGGACCGGTGCGCCTGCCCGGCCGCACCTTCGTGCTCGACCGTCATGGCCTGGGCCGTGAGCTGTCGCTGCCGGCCGAGCGCGATCTCCACCAGTCGGAGATCCTCAGCAGCTACCGCGTGGCGCAGGGCGTGCTGCACAATCCCAAGAACGACCGCCGCACCACCAAGGGCGTGTTCCACGTCGCCGCCGGCGGCCTGCCGGTGCCCGACGACAAGAAGGAGGTCCCGCTGGTGGCCTTCGGTGGTCTGCTCTACCACGCCCTGCGTCCGCCGCAGTCGCTGCTCAAGCTGCCCTTCACCGCCGGTGCCAGCAACGAGGTCGAGGTCTTCACCTCGCTCCTGCTGCGCCCGGTGGTCTGCCCCGAGGTCCCCGGCTGCTCGCCGGAAAAGACCATGGAGATCCGCTTCTTCGCTCCCGGTTGCCTGGTCTCGAACCTCGACTTCGTCGAGTCGATCTTCGGCAATGCCGGCGATCCCTTCCTCTCCGAGAACGATGCCGGCCTGGACGTCGATCACTGGACCGGCCACACCGGCTGCGTGATCCTGGCGCCGCACCTGACCGAATTGAAGAAGAAGGACCTCGGCCTGCCGCGCTTTGAGGACGCCAGTGCGCGCCAGCGGCGCGACGGCATGTGCTGGAAGGACGCCACCGAGCGCTACAACGACGGCTCGGCCTTCAAGATCACCTGCCGCACCGCCGCCGGAGTGATGGTCACGGTCCTCGCCGACAACTATTACGGCTACTGCAAAAAAGAGGTGAAGACCCAGATCGGCTTCTCGGCCAACCTGTTCGGGCTGGCCGAAGAGGAGCATGCCGGCGGAGCCCTGGCCTTCGCCGCCTACAACCTCGGTGAAGAGTTCCGCGGCGACGAGACCATCGTGGGTTCGCTCGGCCAGACCTTCGCCGAAGTGGTCGAGCGCAACGGCGACCTCATGGAGGTGAAGCCCGCAGGGTATGGCGTCGACAGACGCTACGCCGACGTGCTCTACATTCCGGAGGCGACGCGCATCAACCTGCCGAAGCAGACCGTATCGTGGCTCAAGGACGGCACCGAGCAGAGCATCCCGCTGACCGCGGGCGTCACCTACGTCCATCCCAGCGGCTACCGCGTCCATCTCGAAAAACATCCAGGAGCCCCCTCGTGGCGCCTGATCGGCACGGTCGCTGAAGGCACCTTCTGCCACAAGCCGTGCACGGTCTCCGGCGGCGGCAAGTCGGAGATCAGCAAGTCGATCATCGACGCGGTGATCTACGGACCGGTGTTCGTCAAGAACCTGGTCGAGGATCTCGACCAGGTCGAGGCGCTGTGTCGGCGCGACTATGCCGACCGCATGCTGCCGCACCTGCGTCATGACTATGGCCAGCGCCCGACCCGGCCGCTGCTCTCGCCGAAGCGCTCGCTGGGGTCGGTGATCAAGCTGCTGACGCCATCGCCTGGGGAATTCACCGACGAGTACAACACCTGGCTGAAGACCATCCCGCAGCACATCCGCGCGCTGGTCTTCATCATCAAACGCTTCTATCGCCCGGAGTGGGGTGCCGACTGGCGTCAGCGTTTCAGCGTCGACGTGGTCAACGGCTGGCCCGGCCACGAACTGAAACATGGCGACCGCAAGGTCGTCGGCAGCTATCTGCGCGTCGGCCTGACCGAGGACGGCGCCTGGCGCACCTTCAAGCTGCGCCAGGACTTCATCGCCGCGCAGAAGGTCCAGATGGAGGACGACATCACCGCTTCGGTGGTGGTGCCGGCGACCCAGCTTGGCCATCTCGGCGACCACCACCAGCCGAGCGTCAAGCTGGTGAAGAACTGCGAGTACCGCCTGTTTCAGCGGCCGGACGAGGCGATCCATCGCGGTTACGACAAGCAGACCGAGATCGACATGGCGGCCCCTGGGCTGTTCTGCTCGAACTTCCAACCGCTCGACCAGGCGGAAGCCAAGGCGATCGTCGATGACGCCATCGGCCTCGACCAGTTCACCGCGCCGATGCGCGAGCGCCTGGTCGGCGCCACCGCCCACCCTGGGTATGTGATCTCCTCGGCGCATCCGCGCATCGTCGACGGCAAGCCGACGAAGAATCCGCGCTACCTCCAGGTGCGGCCCGACCTCACCGGCCATCGCAACCGCTACCTCGCCGAGGTCGGCACCCGGCTGTTCCGCCGGCTGAAGCCGAATGAAGCGGTGCTGCGTCCGGTCAATGCGGTCCTACCGGGACGGCGCAACAATCCGCCGGATGCGAAGGCCGGCATCCGTCAGCTCGCGGTCTACAATCCGATCCACTATCAGGAACTGCCCGAGCTGTTCATGGACTTCGTCGCCAGCCTGTCGGGCAAGTCGCCATCGACCACCGGCGCGGGCAGTGAGGGGGCGCTGACCAAGGGGCCGTTCAACGCGGTGCGTGCCACCGCCGATCTCAACAACGCACTGGTCTCCTACATCCTCTGCGGCTTCGCCGGCTTCACCTCGGCCACCGGCCACATCGGCCCGCGCGTGCAGATCGATCACGACGTCAGCCTGCTGATCCCCGAGATGTGGTGCCGCCTGCCGGTCGAGGACCGCGACCCGGCGATGTACATCCGCGAGGGCCACCTCGAGCCGCTCGTCGACTACGACTTCAAAGGCCGGCGCATCCACGCCAGCCGCCTGGGCTATCGCATCACCAGCAAGTTCATCCACACCTACTTCGGCAAGATCTTCGACACCCCCGAGGCGGTGTTCAGCGACGAGATCCTGCGTCCCGAGTTGCAGGACGCCGAGGCTTACGCCATCGGCATCGAGTACATCGTCGAATCTCAGCGCAACGCCGCGCAGGCCTATTTCGACGACGGCTCGATCGAGGAGGCCTGCCCGCCGCTGGCGGCGGTGCTGCACTGCATGGTCCACGGCCACTGCCACGGCAAGGCCATCGACCATCCGGAGATCCGCGCGCTGTTCACCCGCGAGGCGCTGCTGGCCTCGGACTGGTACCGCCGCCGCCTGACGGTGAAGCAGGAGCGCGACATCGCCCTGTGGACCCGGCACGCCGCCTACCTCGGCGAGTTCCTCGCCCGCCCCAGCCACGCCGACGAGGCCGCGCGCCTCGGCATCGCCCAACGCCTGGACCGGGTGCAACGCCACCTCGCGGCGGCGTCCGCCCCGAGCTACCTCGAACGCCTCTATGGCACCATCGGCGCGGACCCGATGGGGGCCAAGGCGCCGAAGGTGATCAGCGCTCGGGGATAATCGCACTCCGAGGCTCGGCCGTCATGAGCCCCCAACGGGGGCGGTGCAACGCCAGCCCGGCGCTTCAGCGCCGGGAATCGCGGCAGAGAAATCGAAAGTCCCCATCGGGGACGACGCTGGTGAATCCGTAAGCAACCTGCGTCGTCCCCGATGGGGACTTCTCTCATGTTTTTCGTCGCTCCACCCGGCGCTGAAGCACCGGGCTGACGTTACGTCGCCCCCGTCGGCGGCTCAGGCACCACGTCGCGCGTTCCTACTTCCCGATGCAGAAGCGGCTGAAGATCGCCGCCAGCACGTCGTCGGTGGTGGTGACGCCGAGGAGATCACCGAGCAGATCGCTGGCGCGGCGCAGATCCTCGGCCAGGAGCTCGTCGGCGGGCAGGCCGGCGACCAGGCGCGCGAGCACGGCGTCGGTCTCGCTGAGCAGGCGCTGCTGACGTGGTTCGCCGGCGCCGACGCCACCCAGGCGGCTGGCCACCAATCCGGTCAATTGGGCGAGGCCGGAGCCAGTGCTGGCGCTGACCGCGAGCACCGCGCGCGCATCCGGCGCGGCGTCGAGATCGGCCTTAGTGGCGATCACCAGCGCGCCGTCGGGCAGGACCACTTCCGGCGCCAAGCGGGCGTCCGGGGCCGAACACGCCAGCACCACCGCCGCAGCGCTGATCATCTGGCGTCCGGCATTGATCCCTTCGGCGTCGAGTCCCTGCGCCGTATCAAGCCAACCCGCGGTATCGATAAGACGCACCCGACGGCCCAACACACTCCACCGCGCATCGAGCCAATCACGCGTGGTGCCGGCGATCGGACTGACCAAGGCACCGGCACCGGTAAGACGGTTGAAGAGCGCGGACTTGCCGGCGTTGGCCGGTCCGACCAGGCACACCAGGGGTTCGCCTTCGCTGGTATCGGCGGCCACGCGCCAGCGCGCCAGCACAGCACGCAGTTCGTCCAGTACGGCGCGCAACCGCACCGGATCGTAGGCGCGCACATCGGCCTCGTCGATGAAGTCGAGTCCAGCCTCGACCACCGCGCGGGCGTCGATCAGCCGGGTGCGGACGTGGAGCAGATCCTGCGTGATGGCGCCGCGCAGGCGGGCGATCGCCTGGCGCGCCGCCGCCGCGTCGCTGGCCTGCGCCACCGCCAGGATCGCTTCCGCGCGGTCGAGGGTCAGCCGTCCGTTGCCCAGAGCCTGACGTGCGAAAGCCCCCGGTAGGGCGACCTGCGCGCCGGCCGCCAACAACATGTCGAGCGCGAGCGCCACCAGATCGGCGCTGCCGGGCAGGGTGATCTCTACCAGATCGTAACCGGTGAAGCTGCGCGGTCCCACCGCCAGCAGCACCCGACACGGACAGCGTCCACCAGCCAGCCCCCAGTCACCGGCAGCGACGCGCCACGGCGCCGCCAACGGCAGGCCGACGGCGGCAGCGATGGCGACCGCGCGCGGACCGCTGAGGCGTATCAGCGCCGCCACGCCGCCGGTAGCAGTGGCGCAGGCGGCGATGGTCGGTTCATCGTCCGCTCTCCGCCGTCCGCTGTCCGAGGGCACTGAACCTCCGCCCACTACGACATCGGACATCGGACATCGGACATCGGACGTCCCTCAGTGCATCCCGAGTTTCTTGCGCACCATCTTGATCTCGATGGTCGAAAGCACGGCGTTGATGGTGAAGTAGAGCACCAGGCCCGAGGGGAAATTATAGAAGATCACGCCGAACAGCACCGGCAGCCAGCGCATGGTCTTCATCATCTGCTCCTGCTGCGGATCGGCGCCTGGCGGCACCTTCTGCATCAGGCTCATCCAGATGCTCACGCCGATGTAGATGATCGGCAGCGGATTGATCGACAGCGTCCAGCCGCCGACCACCCAGCCGATGACCTGGTCGGGCAGGGTCAGGTCGTTGACCCACAGGAAGCCATGTCCGCGCATGTCGGCGCTGTGGCAGAACGCCAGGTAGAGCGCGGTGAAGATCGGGATCTGGATGAAGATCGGCAGGCAGCCGCCGAGCGGGTTGACGCCGTGTTTCTTCCACAGTTCCATCTGCTTCTGCGCCATCTTCTGCTTGTCGTTCTTGTACTGTTCCTGCAGCAGCTTGAGGTCGGGCGCCAGCTTCTGCATCTTCATCATCGACTCGTGCTGCTTGAAGGTGAAGCGGTGCAGGATGAGTTTGATGAGGAAGGTGAGGACCACGACGGCGAAGCCGTAGTTGACCACCATCAGGACCAGGAAATCCAGGCTGATGGTCAACAGCCAGGCGAGTGATTTGAAGAAGCGGTAGTAGCCGTCGGTGTACTCGACCTTGGCGGCGAGCGGTCCGATCAATTCGAGGTCGTCGCTGGTCATGCTCGCGACGGTCGTGCTCCAACTGGCCTGCAGTTTGTGCGCGGGCTTGAGCAGGATGTCACTGCTGGCGGGTCCCAGCAGCGCGACTTCGATGTAGGCCTGATGGGCGTGGTCATGACCGATGAAACCGACGGCGGTGACCTGGAGGCCGGTGTTGGCGCCAGCAGCCACCGGCAGCGGGCCGCCGGGCCCGCCCGGTCCACCCGACTTGGCGCCTGGTCCGCCATCGGTCACCAACACGGGTGCGACCGGGGCCGGGGCGGTTGTATTGGCGTCGAGCACGGAGAACGACAGCGGCTGCCAGATCGCCGCGAAGAAGCGGCTCTTGAGGCACACGTAGTCGAGCTGCTGGGTGGGGATGGCGGTGTTCTCGACCTTGGCGCCCATGGTCGGCACCGGCGGCAGATAGAGCGAGACCATCTTGCCGTTGCTGCCGCCATTGTGGTGCGCCAATGCCAGGTACGCGGCGTCCTGCGACACGTCATCCTGATGGATGCCATTGAGCGGGTAGACGTATGGTCGCACGGCGACCTCGTTGCCGGCGAGGTTCTCGATGGTGAAGGTCGACTGCAGCGACAGCGACTTCTCCGGCAGTTCATAGGCGATGGTGTAGCGCAGCCGCTGGTCGGGAGTCACGTGGCTCAGCACCAGGTGGCGGGCATCGCCGGAGATCCGCTTCCACTCGCTTTTGTCGTTCAGCCCGAGCTCGCGAATGAAATTGTGGTAGCTGCCGTAGGGGTTGAAGGCGCTCAGCACCGGCAACGGCTTGCTGGGTTCGAGACTGCGCTGGCCCTTCTGTTCGAGGATCCGGGTCTGCCACAGACGCAGGTGGATCGGGTGCGACTTCAGCAGGCTCATGCTGCGGATGGCGCCCTGGTGGTTGAGGATCTCGACCTGCACCAGGTCGTTGATCAGCTCATAGACCACCGGCGCGGCAGGAGCCGTAACCGCAGCCACAGGCGTCGTCGCAGCACTGGTGGTCACGGACGTGGTGGCCGGTGCTGGAGTCGGGGCGCTGGCGGGGGCTTCCACGGCCACCGGGGCCGGTGCCGGCGTGGTCGTCGGAGCGCTCTCTTCGCCTGCACGCAGGCCGACGACGACGAGGGCGAGCAGAATCAATGACCACAGACGCATGCGGGCTCCAATCCAGGGGGCGGCAGAGCATCGGGGCAAAGCCGGGGAGACAACACCGGAGTGGGGGGCCCGGCGTCCGGGGTCGGGCGTCTCGTCGGCCGCAGGCCGCGACGGTCTTCGCATCAGGTCCAGGAGTCGGTGTCCGCGCACGAAGAACAGCAGCGATATCACGTGCTGGTGACCGCGGGCTCCGGACCCGGACGTTCTATGAAGGCAGCTTCGCCAGCTTGGCGTGGAAATTGTTCAGCATGGTGAGGA
>JANPIY010000600.1:0-4418 GCA_031425255.1 Planctomycetota bacterium | reverse complement strand
GGAGCGAATGGGGGATGGGGGATGGGACTAGCGCCCAGCGCCCAGCGCCCAGCGCCCAGCGCCCAGCGCCCAGCGCCCAGCGCCCAGCGCCCAGCGCCCAGCGCCCAGCGCCCAGCGCCCAGCGCCCAGCTTAAGTGCGATGATGACGGTCCTCATCCCGTCGTGACGCACGAGGGACTACGTCGCGTACACCCTGACGCCGAAATGGACGGCTTCTTGGATGCCCCCAGCGTACCGGACGTGCTCGCCGTCAAGGGCGCTCCGCTCCGGAGACTCCGCTCCGGCCCTTGACGGCTCCGCGCGACCGGTGCGCCGAGGGCAACCAAGGAGCCTACCATGGCACGCTTCACCAAACTCAACGTCTGGCACCAGGCACGTGTCCTGCTGCGGATGGTGTCCGATGCCACCCGCACCATGCGTGCGGAGGGCGATCTCAAATCGCAGATGCGGCGCGCCGCCATCTCCGTCGTCAGCAACATCGCCGAAGGTTCCGAGCACGGTTCCGATCGCGAATTCCATCGCTTCCTCATCATGGCCAATGCCTCCGCCGCCGAAATCGAGGCCCAGGTCACCATCGCCAGCGACATCGATTGCCTCGATCACGAAATCGCCGAACAGATCGCCGAACAGTGCCGCTACATCGGTCGCATGCTCAATCGCCTGATGGCCCGCCTGGACGCCAGCAGTTGAATGGCGGGCCACGCTCCGACCCGCGCGCGGCGCGCCGTCATCCCGACGGATCCATGGACTGGACCAGGCGCCGGATCATCTTCCCGATGTGATCGGTGAGATCGGTGATGCGCGCGGTGGTCGCCTGATCGATGAGACCGAGATCGCAGGCGATGGTGATCTGGGCTTCGACCTCGGCGGTGGAGCCGAGTGCGATGGTGAGGAAGCGGATGAACTCGCGATCGGAGCGTTCGGCGCCCTCAGCGATGTTGCTGACGACGGAGATGGCGGCGCGCCGGAGTTGCGATTTGAGATCGCCCTCCGCACGCATGTCGCTGGTGACGAGGGAGATCTCCCGCAGGAGTTCGCGCGCCCGCTGCCACACTCGAAGATTGGTAAATTTAGCCATATGGGTGGTGTCCTTTCATCCCCCGGACGGAGGAACGCGCACAGCAGTCAAGGCCGCCGCAGGCGCCGAGCCCAGCGAGGGAAGCCTTGACGGCGAGCACGTTCGTTTGGCTGGGGTATGGAAGGACGCCACCGCACCAAAACCCGACTCCCACGACTCGAAATGGCGAACGGCGAACGCCGAACGGCGAACGGCGAACGGCGAACGGCGAACGCCGAACGGCGAACGGCGAACGGCGAACGCCGAACGGCGAACGGCGAACGGCGAACGCCGAACGGCGAACGGCGAACGGCGAACGGCGATGGCGAACGGCGAACGGCGAAAGAAGGACTCTCACAACCACATTGCCAACCAGCCTGGTGACGCTGTGCTGAGCCGCACTGATGCCTGCCGTCTCGCCCCGCACCGCCGCCGTCTTCGCCCTGCTGGGCTGCTGCGTCTGCTGGGGCCTGAGCTTCCCCCTGATGAAGGGCCTGGCCCAGATGCAGCAGCAGGCCTATCCGGAGTCCGGCTCGTGGTTCATCAGTTCGTGGGGCCTGGCGATCCGTTTCCTGCTCGCCGGGTGCCTCGTCGCGTGGTGGTGCCGCTTCCTGCTGAAGGACCTCAACCGCGCCGAGGTGTCGCAGGCCATCGGGCTCGGGCTGTTCACCGCCGGCGGCATGTTGCTGCAGATGGACGGGCTGAGCTACACCAACGCCTCGACCTCGGCCTTCATCACCCAGGGCTATTGCATCTTCCTGCCGCTGGTGGTCGCGGTGATGGTGCGACGCTTCCCGCCGCTGCACGTGATGCTCGCGGCGGTGATGGTGATGGCTGGCGTGGCGGTACTGGCGCAACTCGACTGGCGCGACCTGAAGCTGGGACGCGGCGAACTGGAGACCTTGCTCGCCTCGCTGGTGTTCACCGCGCAGATCCTGTGGATCGAGCGGCCGGCCTACGTGCGCAACCACATGGGCCGCGTCAGCGCGCTGGCCTTCACCATCACCGGCGTGGCGTTGCTGCCGCTGGCCTTCGCCACCATGCCGTCCTGGCAGCACCTGGGGCTGGTCTACGCCAGTGCGCCAGCGCTCGGCTGCCTGCTGGCCCTGACGGTGTTCTCGACCCTCATCGGCATGCTGCTGATGTTCACCTATCAGCGCCGCGTCGGCGCCGTCGCAGCGGGCATCGTCTATTCCTGCGAGCCGGTGTTCGCCTGCCTCTTCGCTTTCATCATGCCGGGCTGGCTCTCCGCCTGGGCCGGCATCGCCTATCCCAACGAGCAGCTCTCGGCCAGCCTGCTGGTCGGCGGCGGCCTGGTGCTGGCGGCCAACCTGGTGGTGCAGCTCAAGCCGCCGCTGGCGGTGGAGGACGCCTCGGTGAAGGGCTCATGAGCTAGGCGGCGTCGCCATGGCTCCACTCGCAGCGAGGTGATGACGCCAGCCAACGACGCGGCCCGCTGGCAGAGCAGCGGGGCGTTGCCCACTGAGGTGGCCTGATGAGGCTGGCCGCGACCCTCTGGGAGGATGTATGACCGACGAGCCGCTGCTCCATCCGCCCAGCGTACCTGGGGAACGACACCTGCTCAATCGCACCTGGATGGAATGCCTGAAGGTCATCACTGCGGCGCCGAATGCGGCCCAGGCCTGGACCAGGAGCGGCATCACCCTGCTCCAGTCCTCCGTCGGTGCGCTGCGCCTGTTCAGCTCGACCCGGGTCGACGCGGCGGTGGGCAATCCGCTGCAGGACGAGACCCACTACTTCCTCATCCCAGGGGCTGACGGCTACGTGCTCGCCGAACGGCGGCGCCTGCCCCCGGAGGTCGGCACGGTCAACTCGCTGCCCAAGGTCCGCATCTTCCATGTGCACGATGCCGCCGGGGTGGCGGTGCTGGAGGAACAGCTGCTGGGCAAGCTGATGGCGGCGGCGCCGCGCGAGGCCGGCTGGGATGGCGACCTCGCCAGTCGGCTGGAAATCATCGGTGAGGAGATCGATCGCCAGAGTTTCGTCGTGACCGGTGGTCTGGTGATGCTCGGTGGCGTGGTGGCGATCGCCAATCCATTGCTGGGCATCGGTATCGCCGCCAAGGCGCTGCTTCCTGGGCTGGGGTCGAAACTCGCGAAGTTCGGCCTCGGCGCCGCCGCCGACTCGATGCGACGCGTCGGCAGTTCGTGGCGTGAACGTACGGCGCGCAATCAGGCCAAGGATGAGATCCGACGCCTAAAGCCGCAGGTGGTGATCGATCCGGTGCTCGCCTTCATCGACCGGCAGGTGGCGCTGGGGGCGGCAGCTGATCCGCAGATGAGCGAACTGGAGCACCTGCCGGAATGGTGGCGTGACCGCGACCACTGTCTGACCATGACGGTGGTCGGCGAGGTATTGAAGGAAGCCGATCGGTGGCCGGCTTGGAGCGCGTCCGTCCGCAAGCGCCTCGCAGCATTGGCCGAGTAGTCAGCCACCTGGTGACTTCCTGACAGATAAAAATTGGTTCCTCGGTGAGATGAGTGGGTTTCGAAACTGCAATCACATGGTCCGCTCTGGGGATCAAGCGGAGAAGCACTGGCCGCAGAGACGCGGAGACGCAGAGGAAGACAAGAATAGGGGCTTTTCATCTCTGCGACTCTGCGTCTCTGCGGCCTGATCCGCTCTCATTGACTGAGCTGCACCCACTGATCACGCCGAAGAACCTAAAAAATCACGACGCGCTGAGCAGCCGCCACGCGCCACCCACCACCACGCAGCCGCCCAGCACCGGCAGCACGCCGAGTTTGAAGCGCAGCATCGCCACACTGGCGGCGAACGAGAGCAGCAGGGCCGCCAGGTCCACACTGCTCCAGATCGGCACTTCGAGGTGCAGCGGTCCGGCGTTCACCGTGTGCACCTGGCGGAACACCGTGTGCAGCGCGAACCACAGGGCGAGGTTGAGGATGACGCCGACCACCGCGGCGGTGACGGCGCTCAGTGCCGCGGTCAGCGCCGGCCGCCCGCGCAGGCGTTCGATGAAGGGGGCGCCGGCGAAGATGTAGAGATACGACGGGATGAAGGTCACCCAGGTCACCAGTACGGCGGCGAGCACCGCCAGCAGCAGCGGATCGGTGTCGCCGGGCTGGCGGTAGGCGCCCAGGAAACCGACGAACTGCACCACCTTGATCAGCGGGCCTGGGGCGGTCTCCGCCATGCCGAGGCCATCGAGCATCTCTCCGGGAGCGAGCCAGCCGTGCGTGCAGACCGCGGCCTGGCCGATGTAGGCGAGCACCGCGTAGGCGCCGCCGAAAGTCACCACCGCGGCTTGGCTGAAGAACGTCGCCAAGCGGGTCAGCACGTGGTCGGCACCCAGCCACCACCACAGGCCCGCGACCGGCGC
>JANPIY010000599.1:0-3227 GCA_031425255.1 Planctomycetota bacterium | reverse complement strand
GGCCCCGCCGGCCGGCGCGCGTGGCGGTGGTGGCGCCGGCGAGGGCGGCGAGGGCGCTGCCCAGCGCACCACGCCACCCGACTACCGGAGCGGCTTCGGGGCCGACGGCGTGAAGGTGCTGCAGGCCTTCGTCGAGGCCGGTGGCACGCTCGTCACGTTCGGCCAGGCAGGCGATCTGCCGCTGCAGCGGTTCGGGCTGCCGTTGCGCAATGCCGTCGCGGGGGTATCGTCGAAGGAGTTCTGGTCGCCGGGATCGACGCTGCGTGTCCACTACGCCAACGACCACCCACTGGCCTACGGCATGCCGAAGGACGGGCTCGCGCTGTTCATGTCGGGCAGCCAGGTCTATGAGGTGACGTCAACCGACCGGAGCCAGGACGTGTCGATCCTGGCCACCTATGCCGATCGCGACCTGCTCCAGAGCGGTTGGCTGATCGGCGAGCAGGTCATCGCCCGCAAGGCGGCCGCCGTCGCCGTCACGCAGGGCAAGGGGCGCGTCGTGCTGATCGGCTTCCGCCCCCAGAACCGCGCGCAGACCCATGGCACCTACAAGCTGGTGTTCAATGCGTTGTTGAAGGAAAGGTAGGGGCGTCTGCGCCACGGACAACCTCCCAGACACCCCGGCCACAGCGAACGTGCAGACGAAAGTCGGGAAACAGGCAGCCTATTGTTGCCATCAGCGCGACTTCGCTGGTGTCGTTCATGTTGTATTTGGCCAATCTGGGGGAATTCGCCAAGAGAAACTCGATGCCTGGTTGGCCCAGCTCGTGCATTGGTTGTCGTCCTCAGCACTACCGTGGCTCGCCACGAATTGTCTTGTGAAAGTCCGGTGCCCTCGAAAGTTGTGGGGCCTTGGCGCACGACCAACCCGAGGTACGCATGAAGCACGCAGCACGAATTGTCGGGGCACTCCTTCTCTGTGGCATCGCCGCCTCCGCCAGCGCGCAGGTCGACACGCCGCCGCCGCTGCCGAGCTTTCTCGAAGGCCTGACGGAGTGGCAGCGCCACAGCAAGGTCGTCAAGCGCTTCCTCTACAACTACGAGATGCGGGCCAATGAGGACGGCTCCTTCCCGGACGCGCCGGGAGCCACGGTGCTTCCGCAAATCGACGCCCTGTCCACGGCCAATGTCACGGCGTTTCCCTACGTCCTGAATTCGCGCTGGACTTCGCTGGGACCGCAGCCGATCACCAACGGCCAGGTTGGGAATACGTTGACCACGCGGCCGATGAGCGGCCGCGTCGCGTCGCTGGCCGTGCATCCGACCAACGTCAATCGCTGGCTGGTCGGCAGCGCCAACGGTGGCTTGTGGGAAACCAGAGACGGCGGCGCCAACTTCGTGGCGCTGACCGATGCGGCGCCTTCGCTGGCGATCGGCGCGGTGTCATATGCGCCGAGCAACCCGAACATCATCTACGTCGGCACCGGTGAAGCCTCGTTCTCGGGTGTGTCGTTCGGCGGCGACGGCGTGCTGAAGTCCACCGACGGCGGGGTCAACTGGAAGCAATTGGCCACTGCCACGTTCATCAAGGGCACGGCCTTCGCCGACATCCGGGTCGACCCCCTCAATGCCGACGTGCTGGTGGCCGCCACCTCGCTGGGCATCTACGGACGCCCAGTCACCCGCCCCCCTGGCTTTGGCGCCCGCGGCTTGTGGCGTTCGACCGACGGTGGCGTCACCTGGACGCGGACGCTGGCCCTCGACGGCATCTCGATCGCCCCGAAGCCCGCGAACTTCGCGCAGCAGTTGGCCGGCCTGGGCTTTGGCACGGCTGTCGCCAGCGCCGTCCAGCGGTCCGTCGATGGCGGTGCGTCGTGGACCCCTCTCTCCGGCCCCTGGACCAGCCTGACGGGCAACACCGACCGCACCGAAGTGGTGATCGCGCCGTCGAACCCGAACCGCGCGTACGTCGCCATCAGCAACGCCGCGACGGGGGGCATGTTCGGCCTGTGGACCTCCGCCAACGCCTGGGATGCCACCCCCACCTGGACGCAGATCAGCCTCGCCGCCACCGACAGCGGCACTGGCAGCCTGGGACCCTGCGGGTACGACAAGGCGTTCAACTTTTCGTCCTCGCAGTGCTGGTACAACATGACTCTGACGGTGAAACCCACCGACGAGAACATCCTGTTCTTCGGCGGGATCCCCGTGTGGCGCTTCAACCTGGCCACCAACACCTGGGTGGAGGTCAGTCAGACGGCCGCCCCCGCCAACCGCAACAACGGCATCCACGTCGACCAGCACGCCTCGGCCTGGGCAGGCTCACGGCTGATTGTCGGCAACGACGGCGGCGTGTGGAGCACCACCACCGACGGGGACGGCGCCTGGGCCACCCACAACGCCACGCTGGGTACCGTCCAGTACTACGAAGGATCGGTGCAGCCCGACGGCAGCAGGATGATCGGCGGATCGCAGGACAACGGCACCCACCAGCGCACCGCCAGCAACGCGTGGCCGCTGATCTTCGGCGGCGATGGCGCTGGCAATCTCAGCAGCTCACTCACCAACATCGCCGTGTCGAGTCAGAACCATGGCCTGGCGCGCTCGACCAACGGCGGCGCGAGCTTCACAAGCGTTCGCGGCAACTACGCCGGAGTGGCGCCGTTCATCGGCAAGATGCGTGAGTGCCCATTGGCGGCCGGTACGGTCATCGTCGACGGCAGTCGGGTCAACCTCTCCACGAATTTCTACTTTGGCGCCGCGGCCAGCTTGTGGACCAACTCGGGAGCAGCCATCTTCACGCCAGCCACGGCGGGCAGTGCGATCGCCTTCGGGAACACCTGCAACACGATTGCCGCCGCGCACAGCAATGGCGAGATCCGTATCACTACCACCGGGACCATCACCCCGGCGGGGATGATTCAGCGTGACCCAGGCAACCAGGTGCCGAACCGGCCGATCTCCTCGATCGCGTTCGACCCGAACAGCTCGACCAGGGTGTGCGTGGGGCTGACGGGTTTCACCGCGGGCGCTCCTCGGAATCTGTACTGCACCAACGACTTCACGGCGGCGACGCCGACATGGAGCGACGTGAGCGTGCCGGTCGACGTCTCGATCAACTCGGTCGTGTTCGACCCGACCGTGCCCGACCGCCTCTACGCGGGCAGCGACTTCGGCGTCTGGGTGACGTCGGATGCCGGCGTCTCGTGGGCGCACTGGGGCCCGGGTGTGGGCATGCCGAACGTGCCGGTCTTCGATCTCGTCGCTCGCGGCGGCAAGCTGGTGGC
>JANPIY010000598.1:0-2520 GCA_031425255.1 Planctomycetota bacterium | reverse complement strand
CATCACCCTCAGCCCCCGCGCACGATCGAAAAATGGGAGGCGCGCGACAGAGGCTCTACCGGATTGATCACCGTGTGGGCGATCGTTCGGCATTGCCAGGTGCATAACATGGCGGTCTTCATCCTGCTCGAGAGCAGACTTCTGCCCGTCCTTGCCGCACACGCCTGATCGAGTCGCCTCCCATCGGTAACAGAGCTCAACCCGTGCCGATCTTTTTTGGACGATTGTCACCTCTCAGTGCCATGGATCAGGAAAATGGCGTGCGGAATCGACCATGCGCTCGTTGCCATCACTGCATCGGAACGCATCAGCGTTCAGCACCGATGTGAAAGCTTCGTCAGCGTCATGACCTCCGGCGTCTGTAGTTGCTTCCCCCTCTCGCCCTGGAGGGTGGAGCCATGCCCAACGCTGCCAATCAACTCGGAGTCTTGGCCGACCTCCGTCGCGCCATCGCCTGGGATGGCGTGCCGTCCGCGCTGCGGCAGCTCAACGCCTTCAGCAACCATCGCTTTACCGGCCTGTTCCTCTTCGACGGGGATCTCCTGAAGAACATCTTCATCCATGATCGCCAGGACGCCGCGGCCAACCTCTTTCCCGTCAAACCGGCGGACTACTCCTACTGCCTGACGGTGAAGACGAGTGGGCAGCCCTTCCACGTCGTTGATGCGCTGCGCGATCAACGGGTGGCCGGTCATCCCAGTCGCCACCAGGTGCAATCGTATTACGGCGTCCCCCTGCGCGATCAGCAGGGAGACATCTTCGGGACGGTATGCAGCTTCAGTCTGGAACCCTGCGAGGCGGGCGACCAGGAGGTGCTGCTGCTCGACGGCTTCGCCCAGATCCTGCTCGAATGCGAACGCCTCGGCGAGATCGGCTGGCGCGCGAAGGAGGGGTGAACGAGCGGGGATGATCGCGTCCCTGCAGCGAGCCAACAGGGCATAGGGTTGCCGCGACCGCGTAGAAGGCCCGGCGCGTTTTGTGCCGATGGCTCTGAGCCGAGGCTCATTCCTTCCATGCCTCCAGCTCGGTCACCCCGCTGCGCAGGTGGGGCCGATGGACGAAGACCACCCGCAGCCGGCTGACCGTGGTGCGAGAAAAGGTCACGGTGTTCTGCACTCCGCCGGTCGGAATCGCGGGTGATCGTTTCTGTTCCCCGACGCTGCTCCAGACGCCGTTACGGAAGACCTCAACGCTATAGCTCTGCGGTGGATGGACGCCGCGCTGGTCATCGTAGATATGCAGCACGACCCGACCGACCGCGGTGGGACCGGCGAATTCAACCTCGAGCCAATCGCTGGGATTGGGCGACCCATAGCTGGTCCACCGATTGAGTGGCGTCGGCTGGTAGTTGATCTGGCCATCGATGGCGCGTTTGGCGATTCCGCCGTAGGCATCGCAGAACGACGCGCTCGCCTTGGGGAAGGGCGCATCAGCCTGGTTGCTGGCGAGGTTCACGGCCTGCGGGCGCAGGTCACCCAGCAGATCACGCTCCAGCTCCTGCTTGAGCTCATGCACCACCCTCGTGATGACCAGGCCCCGCTGCACGCTCTCCATGAGATCGCGGATGGCGATCGCGCCTTCGAGACGACCGGCCTTGGTCTCCTCGATCTTGTAACGCTCCAGTTCCTTGGTGAGCCGGGCCAACCCGTCGGCATAGGAGGCGAGCACCTCGGCCTGAAGCGCGTGCACCGCCTTGTCGGCTTTCGCCGGTAAGGTGTCGGCCACGGGTTTGCCGCCCTGGTCCTGGGCCACGGCCAGGGTGAGGCACAGGGTGAGCATACCGATCAGGGACGGGCGCATGGGATAGGTCCTCGGCGATGTCGCGGGATGGTGGCGATCGATCGTTTCGCTGGGTGGTGTGGGTAAGAATCGGACGTGGCGCTGGCGCGTCGGCGCTCCCGCAGGTGGGATAGGCGCCAAGGATCACCGAGGTGGTGTGGTGACCCTGGGCGACTCCTCTGTGAAAGCCGTCGATCACGGATTCTTGCGCTCCTCGGGAGCAGGTTCGTTCCCGAACCCATCATCAGGCGAGGTCATCGCGCCCGTACGCCGCCGGTACGCTGTCGCAGGATCGCTCAGCACTCTGCTGACGGCGGCATAGATCACACCGGCAGCCAGCGGGATCCCCTCCTCCACTAGGGTCAGTCCGGACGGGGTCGTGCTCACCCCCATCCGATAGAGCGGCAGGTGTTTCGACATCACCTCCAGCGGCGGCAGCCAACGCTTGACGTCGAGCGGGGGCTGGGGTCCGAGCTGTAAGGACGTCAGGAACAGCGGGATCGCCCCCCAGACCTCCGTCTGGATGCCCCAGCCGCGTAACTGCACCTTCGCCACCTGCGCCAGGTCGATGGTCAGGGTGGCATGACCCAGCACTGGGAGGGCCACCTGCACGCTGGTCAGCGTCCTGTTGTCACCCGTCCCGGCCACCAGGCGGTCCTCGGTCAGCAGCACCTCCGGCATCGCGGGGCCCGACCCAGCGCCCTGCCGATAGATCCAGGCGGCACCGGGCGCCGCTCCCGC
>JANPIY010000597.1:0-3009 GCA_031425255.1 Planctomycetota bacterium | reverse complement strand
GGATGGTCGCACCACTCCCTCACCACCCAGAAGAACCACCATGAAAATGTCCCTCGCTCTCGCCCTCCTCATCATCGGCATGGTCCTGCTGCTGATCGGCCTCGATTCCTTCCCGGCGATCCAGAGCGCCTACGCCCACCTCTTCAGCGGGCACTTCTCCAACAGCACCATGTGGCTGGTCGTCGGCGGATCGTTCTCTTTCGTCATCGGTCTGGTCGGCTGCTACCACAGCCGGCGGATTTGACTCCACCCTCACCGTCTCATCACCCCCACCAAGGAACCCATCATGTCCAAGAATGAACGCACCTCGAAATCCGTCGCCACCAAGGCGAGCAAGGTCCTGGCCGACAAGGCCTCTACCAAGGCGATGAAATCCATCGCCGCCTCTGCTCTGACGCAAGCTGCCGATCGCAAGAAGCGGAAGTAGGCCCCCTGATTCTCCTGGGCATGCCGCAGTGTTGCCGCGTGCCACCGCACCTCCCCCCATCCCTCGAAAGGAAACGCTGTGCTGCACTGGGCCGTCGTCTTCTTCCTCATCGCCATCGTCGCTGCGATCTTCGGTTTCAGCGGCGTCGCACACGACACCGCGCATATCGGCAAGATCCTCGCCGTGATCGGCATCGTGCTGGCGCTGGTATCGTTCCTCTTCCATCGCCGGCGCTCAGGTGACTGACCCGCATCCACTCCCCGTCCATCCACATCGGTGGTGGCGAAGCCTGACCAGCTATGGCCAGTTCCTTCGTCGTGACCACCCCACCCTCCAGAAAGACCTCCTCATGTCCTGTACGACCTCCCTGGCTTCCGCGACGCGGCTGGCCCTCTTCCCCTTCACCCTGCTCATGCTGGCAGCCATACCGGCGAACGCCGCGGTTTCGACCTGGACCGCCGCCGGCGGGACGAGCAATTTCAGCGATGACTTGAACTGGGATGCGCCCCCGACGCCGGACTGCGACCTGGTCTTTCCCGCGGGCACCGCGTGGGCCACCAAGCCGACGCCAGTGAACGACATCATCGGCATGGAAGTGAACGCGATCAACATCTACGAGGCGTACAACGTCACGGGTAACGCGCTGAAGTGTAAGATCATCAACGACAACAGCGCGTCGACCGCCACCGTGGCGCTGGCTGTGGGCACCGTTGGTGCCGCGGCCTTGACCGTCACGGTCACCACCGGCGGTGCCACGCTCAACCTCTCCGGCCGTCTCTCGGGAGCTGGTCCGGTGACCTACGGTGGCCCCGGCATCAAGCGGCTGAATGGCACCGTCAACAACACGCTCACGGGCATCTCGACCGTCGCCCTTGGCGTGCTGCAACTGGATAGCACCGCTGCCGTCGCGATCGCCGGCCCGTTGGTCGTCAACAGCGGCGCGAGCGCCACGCTGATCTCGGCACCTGAGATCGCCGACACCGCGACGGTGACGGTCGATGGCACCTTCACCCTGTCGGGAGCCACCGGCAACGACGGGAGCGCGACCGAGAACATCGGCGGTCTGCTGGGAACCGGCGTCGTCGCCCTGGGTGCGAATACGCTCGGCTGCTCGGCTCAGGTCAGCCCGACGAATTTCTCCGGCGGCTTCTCCGGCACTGGCGGCTTGCGCCAGTCGACCAGCGGCACGCAGGTGCTCAGCGGCACCTCGTTTCCCTACACCGGCACCACCACCCTCACCGGCGGATCGGTGCATATCTGGGGCACGCTGACGGACTCCCCGGTCACCGTCACCGGCGGCACTCTGGTCCTCGCGAATGATGCCACGGTCGGCGCGATCGTCCTCAGCGGCGGCGCAGCCAGCACCTTGTCGTGCGATGAGACCATCTCGGCCATGACCATGCACGGCACCACCACCAGCTTGACGATTGGTAGTGGGAGCACGTTCCAGGTCGTCAGCCGTTCGCCGACCCTGTACTCCTACGTCTCGACCGCAGCCGCGAATATCAATGGCGCCACGCTGGTCGTCGACACCTCGAACTTCTCACCGACGGTCGCCTCGGTGATGGTCATCATCGACAACACCGGCGGCCCGGTATCGGGAACCTTCGCCGGGCTGGCTGAAGGCGCGACGGTGGTCTCCTCGACCAATACCGGAACCACCTTCGTCATCAGCTACGTCGGCGGCACCGGCGGCAACGACGTCACGCTCACCGGCGCGACCGTCGCCACCGACACCACAGCACCCGCCATCGCCGCCGTGGTTGCTGGCAGCATCACCGGCTCTTCGGCAGCGGTCACCTGGACCACCGACGAGGCCAGTGACAGCCAGGTCGAATACGGGACCACCACCGCCTACGGCAGCCTCAGCGCGCTCGCTGCCACGCGGGTCCTGGTGCATGATGTGGCGCTCACCGGCCTGACCGGCAGCACGCTGTACCATTACCGGGTGATGAGCCGGGATGCCGCCGGGAACCGGGCCATCAGTGCCGACGGTACTTTCACGACCAGCGCCGACACCAGCGGTCCGGTGATCTCGGCGATCGCGGTCGGCAGCATCACCACGACCACGGCGGTGGTCACCTGGTCGACGGATGAGGCCAGCGATAGCCAGGTCGCTTATGGACTGACGACGAGCTATGGCAGCCTGACGACGCTGGATACCAGCAACGTCCTGTCGCACAGCGTTCCGTTGAGCGGACTGACGGTGGGAACCGCCTACCACTACCGGGTGATGAGCCGGGATGTGTCGGGCAATCTGACCACCAGCGCTGATGGGACCTTCACCGCGCGTGCGGCGGGTGGAGACCATGAATCGGGCAACAATTGCGGAACGGGCAGCCTCTTCGGCGCGATCGCCTTGGCATTCCTGTTGTCGCTGCGCATCTTCGGGACGCCCTTCCCCTGCGGCGGTATGAGCGCGCGCCGTGACTAGGCCCGACTCACGACCGGTTCACCACTGGCTCACGAACGACCCCCGGCATAACCCGGGGGTCGTTCGGTTTTTGGTGCTTGGCGCCCTTGCGCACGGGGTGGGGGTGTGCGCAGCGCGCGCGGCGGACCGGGACCACGCGCCGAGATAA
>JANPIY010000596.1:0-2519 GCA_031425255.1 Planctomycetota bacterium | reverse complement strand
GTTGCCGACCGGCGGCCGTCACAAGATGATCGACGCCCTGCTGCGCGACGGCCTGATCGCCGAGACCCGGGGCGACTACCGCCTCGGCGATGGCGCCCTGCTGATCGAGGACTCCGCCACCGGCCTGATGCTGACCACGCTAGCGCTGACCGACGCCGGCTTCCGCGCCCTGAACCTCGACCCGCCCGGCACCGGCGCGACGCCCGACACCGCCGCCACTGTCGCACCCACGGCGGCTTCGGACGCCGCGGTGGCGCAGGAAGCCATGGCCGTCGCCGACGCCCTGGACGCCGCAACCGCGGCGCCTACGTCGCGCGCTACTGCCCGCACCACCCTGCGCCACGCCGCCGCGGACCTGCTCACTGCCTGGGATGACCAGGCCAACCGGGACACCGACATCATCGCCGCCCTGGAGGCGCCGATGGCGACCCTCCGCGCCCTGCTGGCCGAGAAGGCGCCGCGCCCGGACAGCACGCCACGCAAGCCACGCGAGGGCACCAAGCAGGAGGCGGTGCTGACGATGCTCCGCCGCGCCGAGGGTGCCACGGTGGCGCAGATCGCCGAGGCGACCGGATGGGCGAGCCACACGGTGCGCGGCTTCCTGGCCGGGCTGAAGAAGAAGGGCATCCAGGTCGCCACCTTGGAGCGGGTCCGCATGGTCGGCCCCAACAAGGAAGGCGCCACGGGATCCTTCACCATCTACCACGTGGCCACCTGAGGACGCGGCGATGCCTCACGAGCGACGCTGGATCATCCTGGCCGCGGATGGCCGGCACTCCGCCCTGGGGCGCCACATCCCACCAGACGAGGAGGAGGTGGCGAAAGCCGCCTCCGCCCTCGCGGCGGTTGGGCTTGCCGGCTGGTATGTCACTTTGGACGGCGACTACTGGTCGCGCCGCACGCCGGTGGTGGTCACGGCGGTCCGCCCGCTTGCCGGCGCCACCGACGCTGATTGGTCAATCGCCGTCGCTGCATTCGAGGCACTGCGCGTCACAGCGACGTCGTCGAATGTCCGATCCTCGCTGTCCAGCACGGCGACCTCGCCGCTGATCTCCTGCCAGCGCCGCACAATCACATCGACATAGGCGGGATCGATCTCCAGTAGCACCGCGCGTCGTCCCGTCCGCTCCGCCGCGATCATCGTCGTGCCGGAACCGCCGAACGGATCGAGCACCGTGTCGCGGTGCTTGCTGCTGTTGCGGATCGCTCGTTCCACCAGTCCCACCGGCTTCATTGTCGGATGCAGGTCGTTGCGTGCCGGCTTGTCGAAGTGCCAGACATTCCCCTGGTCGCGGGCGCCGCACCAGTAATGCTGGCTGCCAGCCTTCCAGCCGTAGAGCATCGCCTCGAACTGCTGGTGGTAGTCGGCACGGCCGAGCGCGAAGGTGTTCTTCGCCCAGATGATGGTGCTCGACCACTTGCCGCCGGCATCCTGCCAGGCACTGTGCAGCGTTGGCCACTCGGACGAGGACATGCAGACGTAGCTGGCGCCCTTGGTCACCTGCAGCAGGTTGGCCAGCGCGGGTCGGATGAAGTCCAGGAAGCCACCGCCCAGCGCATCGTTGGCGATGGTCATCTTGGCTGCGGTGCCACCCTCGTACGCGACATTGTACGGAGGGTCGAGGAACGCCATGTCGGCCAGCCGGTCGACGCCCAGCGCGCACTGCACATCCGTCAGCTTGGTGGCATCGCCGCACAGCACCCGGTGCTCGCGACAGCGCCAGAGGTCGCCGGTGCGCGACACCGGCACTGCTGGCAGCGGGGGTGCTTCATCAGCCGCGTCCGCATCGCCGCCATCCGCGGCGGCAAGCAGCTGGTCAAGTTCGAGCCCGGAGAAGCCGAGCACATCAAGGTCAACCACGCCTTCGTCTCGGATACGCGCGAGTTCGGCGGCCAGCAGCGCCTCATCCCAGCCCGAGTTCAGCGCGATCTGGTTGTCCGCCAGCCGCAGCGCGCGGGCCTGTGCCTCGGTCAGATGGGCGAGCCGGATCGCCGGCACGCTTGTCATGCCGAGCCGCTTCGCTGCCAGGACGCGGCCATGGCCCGCGACCAGCACGCCGGCCGCGTCGACCAGCACCGGGTTCACGAAGCCGAACTCGGCGATCGAGGCCGCAATCTGCGCCACCTGCGCGTCCGAGTGGGTGCGCGCGTTCGCGGCATACGGCACCAGCGACGCCACCGGCATCGGCAGCACGGCGATCTCAGGCTGCATCGGCGGCCTCCATCACCTTGGTGCGTTCTGCGGCCACAGCGTCATAGTCTCGGCCATCGCCATCCAGCGTGACCGGCAGATCGGGATGATTCTGCCGCCACCGCGCGATCGCCAGGTCGACATACGCCGGCGCAAGCTCTATCGCCCGCACGCGGCGCCCGGTGCGCTGCCCAGCCAACAGCGTCGTGCCGGAGCCGCAGAACGGCTCGAACACCAGATCGCCGGCATTGGCGTAGGTCTCCATCAGGAAGGCTGGCAGCTTCACCGGGAACACCGCGGGATGCTCGATCTCGATGCCGCGCTCCTT
>JANPIY010000595.1:0-5613 GCA_031425255.1 Planctomycetota bacterium | reverse complement strand
CCAGCGGGGTGATCGGCGCGCCCTGGCCGCCGGCGGCGAGGTCGGCGGCACGCAGGTCGTAGACCACATTGGCACCGATCGCCCAGGCGATCGGTGCGGGGGTCAGGAATTGCCACGACAGTGGCGGCTGGTGGAACACCGTCTGGCCGTGGATGGCGATCAGGTCCGGTTTCTGACGGCCACAGGCCTCCTGGATGGCGGCGATGTGGAGTTGCGAAAAATCGTGGCCCAGCTTGGCGATGGCGCCGGCGGTCATCGGCTGCTGTTCGGCCAGGGCGCGCAGGCGCGGGGCGAGGTCGCCGAGCGGCAAGGTGGCCTGCGCCTCGATCTCCACGCGCAGGTTCATGCCGTGGCCGTCGACCCGCAGGGCGGCCACGTCGATGGCGTCCAGGCTGGTGCCGGTCATGCAGCCGACGATCCGCCGGGTGCCGGGGTGGCGGCCGGCGATGCGGCTCATCTGTACGACCTCGGTCTTGAGGCGCTCGCCGGCTTTGACCATGACCTTGGGAATGTTGCCGATACGGGTTTTGGGCATGTCTTCTTCTCGAGCGGAGTGGAGGCGGGGAGGGAGCGCGACGCTTCAGCCGCGTTCCAGCTCCTCGGCGATGAGTTCGAAGTGACGGCAACTGCTGTCGAGGCCGCCTGGACGGGAACGCTGGAGCCACAGGCGGCGGTACTCGGCGATCAGCGGCCGGACGTTGACGTGGGCGAGCGCCCGGAGCTGGTCGACGCTGTCGCCTTGGCGGCGTAGCGCACCGCGCAACCACAGCGCCTGGACGGTATCCGCCAGGTGCTGGAATTCCGCGGTGACCAACGGCGAGGCGGAGATCGGCGCCGCGCCGGAGGGTTTTGCCCGTGCCCAGAGGTCGGCATCCGGCAGCCACGACTCACCGAGAGCCTTGGTCGAATCGGTGAAGATGGCGCCCGCATTGCGCAGCGGCGTGGACTGCTGGTGGTCGTCGGGCTTGCCACCGATGGCGCGCAAGGCGACATCGAGATCGCCCATGCGGTCGAGCCAGAGGCCGGCCTGGAGGGTGTGATCGCTGAAGGCGTGCAGGCTGGAGGCACGCGCATCGTATGCCGCTTCGCCGCTCCATGCGCGATGCGCGCCTTCGGCCAGGGCGTGCAGCGTGACCGGCCATTGCTGGCGATGGCCGAGATCGCCCCAGGTGGTGATCAGATAGCCGGTCGCGCCGTGGCCGGCGCCATCGCGCGCGGCGGCGAGCAGGTTGCCGCGCCGCTCGCTGGTGCGGCCGGTGATCGAGCGCCAGCACGAGGTTCCGGGACACACCCACACTTCGCGCCCGGCGCCACGCAGCTGATCGCACCAGCGCGCAAAGGGGGCGTCGGGTTCGTAGCCCCAGGCGAGTCCGATGAGATCCTCCGGCAGTTCAGTCAGTGTCTCCGGGTGTTCGAGCGCGATATCGGCCCAGAACATCGGGCGTTTGCCGAGCTTCTTGGCGACGCCGCAGATCTTGCGGACGAACTCCAGATAGACCGCGGTGCGCCCCCGCCGCGAGACTTCGTAGCGCGAACGGCCCTGCCCCAGGTCGAAGGTCTCGTCGCAGCCGATGTTGACCAGCGGGCTGGAGAAGTTCGGCAGCAGCTGGCCGAGCAGATCCTGGACCAGCGCCAGCGAGCGCGGGTCGGAGGGGCATAGGCTGAAGCCGCCCTTGCGCGTCGCCAGGCCGTTGAAGTCCCACGAGCCGTCGGGGCCGATCTCGCCGAGCGAGGCGTACTTCGAGTGCTTCAGCCAGGTCGCGAGGTGGCCGAAGCAATTCTGGTTCGCCGCCAGCGCGATGCCGCGTTCGCGGCAGTAGGCGTCGAGCGCGCGGATCTCATCCGGCGTCATCGGCGAGGCATCGCGCCAGACCTCCTCGTGACCGCTGTAGGCGAAGGTGTGTTCGGTGTAGAGCTGGAGGTGGTTGATCTTCCAGGAGGCCAGGAGGTCGACGGTGGCGAAGAGGTGCGCCATGGTCGGTACGCGGTCGCGGCTGATGTCGAGCATCACTCCACGCACGGCGAAGACCGGGGCATCGTCGATCACCAGGCAGGGCAGGGTGTCGCCATATTGCACGCGCAGTTGGGCCAGGGTGGCGGCAGCGTGGCGGCGGCCGGCGGCGCTGCGCCAGGCCCACTGGATGCCACCAACGGTGATCGCCAGGTGATAGGCGTCGGCACCGGCCAGGGCGATGACCTGCTCGCCAGCCTCGCGCGGTTCTCCGGCCTTGGCCGTCCCCCCGGTCAACGTCAATTGACGCGGTGACGGCAACAACAGGGGCGGCAAGCTGGTCAGGTCCGACATGGGCCGGCATCCTGGGACAAGTGTCGCCGGCACAAGGTGTCGTCTCCCGCAGCGCCTTCAGTGGTGCTGATGAAAAAGAGGCGCGGCGGCATGGCGTGGGGTCCTTTCGGCTGGACGGAGCCAGCGAAGACTGGTCCAACCGCACAGGCCGCCGAGGGCGCAGGCATATGATCTGCGAGCTCTCCGCCCGCGGCGGTCTCTGCGGTTTGAACGGTCTTCCCGCTCAGACGGGAGGAATCGGCCCCGCATTGTGACCAGCGTCGTCCTCACCATCATCCCGCGCCATGCCCACCATTCCCGCGCGCACGTGGCCGGCGCTGCTGCTGCTGGGCTTCGCTTCCGGTCTGCCCTATGCGTTGGTCGATTCGACGCTGCAGGCCTGGTTGCAACGGGCCGGGTGGACCAAGGCGGAATTGATCTGGGCCGGCTACGTCTCGCTGCCCTATTTCTTCAAGGTGCTGTGGGCGCCGCTGGTCGACCGCCTGGTGCCGCCCTGGCTCGGACGCCGTCGCGGCTGGCTGCTCGCCACCCAGATCGCAGTGATGATCGCCCTAGTGGTGATGTCGGGCTGCGATCCGCGCGTGCATGCCGGCTGGCTGCTGGCGGCGGCCACCCTCGCAGCCTTCGCCAGCGCGACGCAGGATCTGGCGGTGAACGGCTACACCATCGACGCGGTGCCGGCTGATCGCCTCGCCAGCGGCGCCGGACTCTCGGTGTGGGGTTATCGCGCCGCGCTGGTGATCAGCGGCGGGCTGGCCCTGGTGGCGGCCGATCGGTGGGGTTGGCAGAGCGCCTACCTGCTGATGGCCGCGCTGCTGCTCCCAGGAATGGTCGGTACCTGTCTGGCGCCGGAACCCGCGCGGCTGATCGCGCCGGGCAGCTGGCGGGCGGCAGTGGTCGAACCGCTCGCCGACTTCCATCGCCGCCTGGGCGTCGCCGGTTTTGCCCTGCTGCTGGCCATGGTGCTGCTCTACCGCCTGAGCGACGGGCTGGCGGCGATGTTGTCATCCGCCTTCCTGGTGGCGATGCAGTACGACCTCACCGAGCTCGGCCTGACGCGCAGCTGGGTCGGGCTGGCCGGTGCGGCCATCGGCACCCTCATCGCCGCCGGAAGCTGCCGGCGTTTCGGCATGGTGCCCTGCCTGTGGCTGTTCGGTCTGGCGCAGGCGCTCAGCAACTTGGGCTATGTCGGCATCGAACAGGGCTGGTGGCAGGGGCGCACCGGCCTGATCGCCGTGCTGCTGGTCGACACCGCCTGCGGTGCAGCGGCCGGGACCGCTTTCGTCGGCTGGCTGATGGGTTTCTGCACTCCGGCGCTGTCGGCGACCCAGTACGCGCTGCTGACGGCGGTGACGGTGCTCGGGCCGCATCTGCTGCGTCCGCTGCTTGCGCCCTGGGTCGAAACCATCGGCTGGAGCGGCTTCTTCGTGGGCACCATCCTGGCGTCCATTCCCGGCTTCATCCTCCTGGCTCGTGCCGGCAGGCTGCCGCGCCGCCTGGCTTGACGCCACCACCCGACCCCCGCACAAAGCCGCCCCCATGCACGGTCTGCTCCATGACATCGGTATCGCCATCATCGCCGCCACCGTGCTGGGACTGCTCGCGCTGTTCCTGCGTCAGCCGATCATCCTCGGTTATCTGATCGCCGGTGCCCTGGTCGGGCCGGAGCTGGGCTTCGGCTGGATCCATGGCGCGGAGAGCATCGAGATCATCTCTGAAATCGGTCTAATCCTGCTGCTGTTCGTCATCGGCCTGGAGATGCGCGTGGGCGAGCTGCTGTCGGCCGGGCGACAGCTGCTGGTGGCGGGTGTCGGGCAGTTCCCGCTCTGCGTCGGTCTCGGGGTGGGTCTGTTCATGCTCACCGGCTACGGCTTCAGCGGTCCGGGCAATATGGACGGGCTCTACCTCGCGCTGGTGTGCGGGCTCTCGAGCACCGCCATCGTGGTCAAGCTGCTCTATGACAAGTTCGAACTCGATACCCTCGCCGGGCGCTTGACCCTCGGCGTGCTCGTGATCCAGGATGTCTACGCCATCCTGGTGCTGGCCTTCCAGCCCAACCTCGCGGATCCACAGGCCTGGCCGATCATCAAGGCCCTCGGCGCCTCGGCGGTGCTGCTGGTCGCCGGCTTCCTGCTGTCGTCGCTGGTGCTGCGCCACGTCTTCGCCGCAATCGCCAAATCGCCCGAGCTGGTGGTGGCGACCTCCATCGGCTGGTGCGCGGCGGTCGCCGGCGCGGCCGGCGCCATGGAGCTGTCGAAGGAGATGGGCGCGTTGGTCGCCGGGCTGACCATCTCGGCCTTCCCCTACAGCCTGCACGTCACCGCCAAGACCCTGCCGCTGCGCGATTTCTTCCTCACGCTCTTCTTCCTGTCGCTGGGCATGAAGATCACCGAGCCGAGCTGGAGCCTGGTCGGGCCGGTGGCGCTGGTGGTGGTGTTCGTCATCGCTTCGCGGTTCCTCTCGGTCTATCCCCTGCTCGCGCTCAGTGGCGCCGGCCGTCGCACCTGCTTCCTCACCAGCCTGAACCTCGCGCAGCTGTCGGAATTCGCCCTGGTCATCGCCGCCCTGGGTGTGGGTTACGGCCACCTGACACCCACCACCATCGGCGTCCTGGTCTATGCCATGGCGATCACCGCGGTGTTGTCCTCCTATTCGATCCGCTGGTCGCATGGACTGCATGCCTGGAGCGAGCGCCTGCTGGGCGGCATCGGCCTGGGCACCCGCCGGATGGAGGCCGCCGAGTCGGCGCACCAGGCGCACCATCCCGTGGTCCTGCTGGGCTTCCATCGCGGTGCGCGCGCGCTGATCGACCGCTTGGCCGAACGCCACCCAGGCCTGCTCGGCATGCTGTTGGTGGTCGACTACAACCCCGAGGTCCTAGCCGAACTCAAGCGCCGAGGCGTTGCCGGCGCGTTCGGCGATCTCGCGAGCGCCGACACCCTGGGGCACGTCTATCTCGACCGCGCCACGGTGATCATCTCGACCATTCCCGACATGCTGCTCAAGGGCACCGACAACCACGCGTTGGTGAAAACCTGCCGCGCGCTGTCGCCGGAAGCCCACATCGTCGCCATCGCCGACAGCGCCGAACACGAGCAGCGCCTGCGCGCCGCGGGCGCCAGCAGCACGGTGCTGCCGTATGAGCTGCTCGCCGAGCGCCTCTCCGAGCGCTTGGTGGAACGGCTGGCGGCCGAGGGAGCCGCGGTCCCGGCGTAAGGATGGATTATTAAAAAAGCTCTGCGGCATTCCATGTGGGTTCTTTCTGACGGAAAAACTCGCGACCGGTCCAACCGCAGAGGCCGCAGAGG
>JANPIY010000594.1:0-3859 GCA_031425255.1 Planctomycetota bacterium | reverse complement strand
GGGGCAGACGCGACGTTTGGGAACAGCCATGATGACCTCTGAAGTGACAGGTGACTCGAAGAACGGGCCCAGCCGGACAGACCGGGTATTTACGAAAGGCCGCGAACACTAGGAGACCGTCGAGGCGTGTCAAGATGAGCTGGCACAAACGTATGGGCGCCAGTAGGTTCGATATGGCAGCGGGTCCGGGCGCAGGGCGCTCCCTGGCGGCCGACGGCCGACGGCCGACGGCCGACCCTCAGAGAGATATTCACCACGGAGCTCACAGAGCGCACAGAGCGCGGTCCGCTCCGCTCTGTGCGCCCGCCCTGTGGGCTCCGTGGTGAATATCCTGCTGTCTGCCACCTGCTGTCGGCCGTTGGCCATTGGCCGGCCTCCGCCTTGCGACATGTCCGCAGCCGGCAAGCTCGCCGCCCATCCATGCCAGAACTCCTCTCCCACGATGTCGCCGCCCTGCTCGTCACCTGGGGACCGCCCGCGGCGTGGCTGGTCGGCGGACTGATCGCCGGGCTGGTGGTCGAACGGGTGGCGTTGACGCGGCTCAAGGTGTGGAGCGGCAAGTCCGGTTGGGGCTACGACAGCATCCTCATCGGCGGTGTCAAAGGCCTGGCGTTCTTCTGGTGCCTGATGCTGGGCGTGTTCATGGCGGGCCAGAGCCTGGTGCTGCGCCCGGAATGGCAGGCGATGTTGGCCAAGGTGCTGGTGGTGGCACTGATGTTCTCGCTGACCGTCGCCATCGCCCGGGTGACCGGCGGCCTGCTCGCCCATTCGGCCAAGCGCTCCGGCGGCGCGGTCTCCTCCTCGATCATCACCAACCTCGCGGCGATGGTGATCTACGTCCTGGGCTTCCTGGTCATCCTCGACTCGCTGGGCGTGCAGATCACCCCGGTGCTGACCGCCCTCGGCGTCGGTGGCCTGGCCGTGGCGCTCGCCCTGCAGGACACCCTGGGCAATCTCTTCGCCGGTCTGCAGTTGGTGGCCACCAAGAAGATCAACATCGGCGACTTCGTGCGGCTCGACACCGCGGATGAGGGCGTGGTATGCGACCTGACCTGGCGCTACACCACCATCCGCACCCTGGCGGGCAACATGGTGATCGTACCGAATTCCAAGCTCAGCGCGGCGATCGTCACCAACTTCACCCTCACCTCACCCGACCAGCCGGTGGTGCTGGCGCTCGGCGTGGCGAACGGCAGCGACCTCGCCGTGGTCGAGCGTCTGGCCCTGGAAGTGGGCAACGAGGTCCAGTCCGGCATCGAGGGCGCGGTGCGCGACTTCCAGCCGGTGGTGCGCTTCACCGGCTTCACCGACAACGCGGTGACCTTCAACCTGGTGCTGCGCGCCATCACCTACCAGGACCAGTTCCTGCTGCGCCATGAACTGATCAAACGATTGAACGCGCGCCTCCTCGCGGCCGGTATCGAACGTTCCTCGCCAGTGCGCACGCTGAACGTGGCCGCGCCGCAGGCGGACTGAGCATGAGCAGCTGGATGAGCGGGAAGGCGAGGAAAGTGCGAGCAGCGCGCAGCCTCAGCGAGGCGAGCGACGCACGGCGTCAGCAGCGTTCCTGATGGACGGCCGCTACAGCCGGCAGGAACGTTTCGCGCCCATCGGCGTCACCGGTCAGGCCCGCCTCGCCGCGGCCCGCGTGGCGATCGTCGGTTGCGGCGCGCTCGGCACCGCCATCGCCGCGCAGCTGTGTCGCGCCGGGGTCGGCTTCATCCGGCTGATCGACCGCGACTTCGTCGAGTGGAGCAACCTCCAGCGGCAATCGCTGTTCAGCGAGGACGATGCCCGTCAGGCGCTGCCCAAGGCGGTGGCCGCCGCCGCCCGTCTGCGCGCGATCAACAGCACGGTGGTGATCGAACCGCTGGTCGAGGATCTGCGTGCGGCCAACGCGGCCAAGCTGCTCGCGCAGGTCGATCTGGTCCTCGATGGCTGCGACAACTTCCCCACCCGCCATCTCATCAACGAGGTCTGCTGCCAGCAGGCCACGCCGTGGATCTACGGCGCCTGCGTCGGATCGTACGGTCTGTCGGTGGCGATCATCCCGCGCGAGACCCCGTGCCTGCGCTGCCTCCAGGATGAACTGCCGGGCGCCGGCGAGACCCCCACCTGCGATACCGCCGGCATCATCCCACCGGCGGTGCAGATGGTGGCGGCCTGGGAGGTGGCTGAGGCGCTCAAGCTCCTGGTTGGCGACAGGCAGAGCGTGCGGGCTGAGCTGTGGGCCAGCGACCTGTGGCGCGGCACCTTCCAGAAACTGCGCCTGCAAGGCTGGCGCCAGACGGGCTGCGCGGTGTGCGGCGATCAGCCGACCTACCCGCTGCTCAGCGCCGGTGACGACGCGGCCGTGGTGCTGTGCGGGCGCGACGCGGTCCAACTGCGTCGGGGTGCGGTCGATCTGCGCCAGCTCGCCGCCCGCCTGGGTCTGGCGCTGACCATCAGCAACGATCACCTGGTGCGTTGGCAAGACGGCTCCATCACCGCCACCTGCTTCCGCGACGGGCGGGTGATCGTGCAGGGCGTGCACGACGCCAGCGCGGCACGCGCGTGGTGCGATCGTTGGCTGGGGTGATGAGCGGTCGGAGCAGATTGTGCCGTTATGGTGCCCCGCAGAACGGGATGAGGTGCAATGCTGTTAATCTAACGAAGATGAATCGGCCGCAGAGACGCGGAGACGCAGAGGTAAGGCAAAGCCGGATCTTTTCGCCTCTGCGCATCTGCGGCCAAATATCTTGGCTTCATAGCATCGGGGGTCGATTCCGGCCTGTTGCCCCCCCGCGCGGTTCCATGGCATCGCGACTTTTGATCCTCAGCTTCCGTACCGTCGCGGCGGTTCGACCCTGACTGGTAGGCGGGCACGGCATAACGCGAACGTCAGCCCCGTTCGGGGGTAACCTTGGTCACGCTGCTGCTATCCAGCAGCGTCCCAGGAACCCACAGCCCATGACCGATGACGCTGCCGCTGATCTGATCCGCCGTGCCCAGGCTGGCGATGGCGAAGCCTTCGGGGCGCTGGTGCGGGCCAATGAATGGGCCGTACGGGCGTGGATCACCGCGCGGTGTCCGGCGGGGGCCGACGCCGATGAGGTGGCGCAGGTGACCTTCGTCGAGGTCTTCAAGAACCTGGGCCGTTTCCAGCCCGGTGGCGACTTCCGTGCCTGGCTGTTCACCATCGCGCGTTACCAGGTGATGGCGGAGTTGACCCGCCTGCGGCGGTTGGCCGACTACCACGAACGTTATTTTCCACACGCCTTGTGGCAGGAGCTCGAACGGCGCGCGCTCGCGCTCGACGATGCCCAGGACGACGATCGCCTGGTCGCATTGCGCGCCTGCCTGGGCCGCCTCGACGAGGCGGCGCGGACGCTGCTCGCCCAGCGCTATGCCGACGAGGTGCCGGTACAGCGGATGGCCGATGAACGCGGGCGTTCGGTCGGCGCGATCAAGAAACACCTCTTCGCACTGCGCGAACAGCTGCACGACTGCCTGATCCGGCGGTTGGCGGCGGGAACACCGCCATGAGCATGGATGCGGAATTCGCCTCCTTGTGGCAGGCCTTCCTTGACGGTGATCTGGACGCGGGCCAGGTGATGGAACTCGAACGCCGCCTGCGCGCAGATCCAGCCCTCGCGGCGTTGGCTGGTGAACGCTACGTCGAACACCGGCTGCTGTCGTTGGCGCTGCGTGCCGAAACCGACGGCCGTTTCGCTGCGGCTACGCTCGCGCGGGTGGCGGCCGAGGGCCAGGATTTCTCCCGTCAGGTGCAGAGCCGCATCACCTCGGTGGCCATCGCCTCAGCCCCCAGGGCCGTCGCGCGGCTGAACTGGGCGCATTACGCATTCGCCGCCTCACTGGC
>JANPIY010000593.1:0-7044 GCA_031425255.1 Planctomycetota bacterium | reverse complement strand
CAGCGAGCGATGGACGATGAGGCGACGCAGCGAAGTGCAGCGCTGGCCGCAGGTGCCGACCGCGGCGAAGACGATCGCGCGCAGCGCGAGGTCGAGATCGGCCTGCGGCGTGACGACGAGGGCGTTGTTGCCGCCGAGTTCAAGCAGCGTCCGTCCGAGGCGGGGCGCCACCGCGGCCGCCACGGCCTGGCCCATGCGCACCGACCCGGTGGCCGAGATGAGTCGCAGGCGGGCATCGCCGCTCAGCGCCTGACCGACCTCACCGCGGCCGTGGACCACGCTGAGCAGACCGGCTGGCACGGCCATCTCGGCCATCACCTCCACCGCGAGCTGGTGGCAGGCCTGCGCGCAGAGCATGGCCTTTTCCGATGGTTTCCACACCACCGGGTCGCCGCACACCAGCCCGAGGGCGGCATTCCACGCCCACACCGCCATCGGGAAATTGAAGGCGGTGATGACCCCGATGGGACCGAGCGGATGCCATTGTTCCATCATGCGATGCTGCGACCGCTCGCTGGCGATGGTCAGGCCGTGCAGCTGCCGGGAGAGGCCGACGGCGAACTCGCAGATGTCTATGCACTCCTGGACCTCGCCGAGGGCCTCCTGCGGGATCTTGCCGACCTCGCGCGTGATCAACTCGGCGAGCATGGTCTTGCGCGCGCGGAAAGCGTCGCCGAGACGGCGGACGAATTCACCTCGGCGGGGTGCGGGGACCTGGCGCCAGACCAGGAACGCCTCCTCAGCGGCGGCGATGGCGCTGCCGACATCCGTCGGTTGCGCCGCGGTGAAAGTGGCGAGCAGCGTCCCATCGATGGGCGAACGCGCGGGCAGCTCCGCACCATGGGTGGTGCGCCAATCGCTGCCGATGACGCAGCCGCCCCGGTGATGGGCGATGCCGAGAGATGCGAGCAGGCCCATGACGTGATCCTCCCAACAAGACGTGAAGTCCGGTGTCGCCCCCCGGGACCGCCGACTGCCAGCCGGCCAGGGGCAATCTCTCTCTGTCAGCCGCACGCTCCAGGGCGCGCCTCGCCGACATCTACACCGTCGCGTAAGCCTTGCCGAAGCGATTGCCCAGGAACAGGTCGAGGTCGACCTGCTCCTGCCGCACCAGCCCGCTGTCAGGCAGACGCCCGAGGCGATGGAGGTCGAGCACCGTGCAGATGCCCGCCGCGGTGGTGATCTGGATGCCGCTCCACGGCTCGCCGAAGCGTTGGGCGTGGTAGACCTTGCGCGCGTCGGTGACCTGGGTGAAGAGTCCGTCCTTCCAGCCGGTGACGGTGACGAAGATCAGCACCACGTCCTGCAGGGTGATCGGCACCGCGTGTTCGAGGATGTCCTTGAGGATGTGCCGGCGCTCCGCCAGGCGCAGCTCATTGACCAGGAAGGCCACCAGGTCGCGGTGGCCGTGGTAGCGGATGGTCTTGTAGTCGAGGTTGCGCACCTTGCCTTCCAAGGTCTCCCACAGGCTGCCGATGCCGCCGCTGGTGTTGAAGGCCTCGTAATCGACGCCGTCGAGCGAGAAGTGCTCGAGCCCTTCCAGCGGCAACACCTCCATGCGGCGACCCTCGTGGATGACCTCGCAGGGGTTGCAGTACTCGTTGATCAGGCCGTCGGTCGACCACGTCAGGTTGTACTTCAGCTCGCCGGTGGGGAACTGCGACAGGGCGCCGACGCGCAGGCGGACCTCGTCGAGCTTGTGGAAGCCGCGCGTCAGGTGGTGGCCGGCGATGGAAATGAAGCCGGGTGCCAGACCGCATTGCGGCATGAAGATCTGGCCGGCGCGGGCATCCTTGGCCAGGGCCGCCACCGCGCGGGTGGTGGCGACGTCTTCGGTGAGATCGAAGTAGCTCAACCCGGCGGCCAGGGCGGCGCGGGCGATGCCGGGATTCACCGCGAACGAACAGGCGGACAACATGCTCTGACGGCCGTGCATGGCGGTGAGCAGCTCGTCGTGGGCCGCGACGTCGACCTTGCGGACGGTGACGTTGGGCAGGCCGGCGACCCGTGCCAGCGCACGCTCGTCGACGTCGCCGACCAGCACGTCGTAGTCGCCGCTATGGCCGAGCAGTTTGGCGATGGCACGACCGATCTTGCCGGCGCCTAGCAGGAGCACGCGATGCATGGTTCGTCCTCCGCCACTACCTTACCACGGCCACGGCGTCGTGGGGGATCGGCGGGCGCAGGGATGCACAGCGCTAAAGGGTACACGCGTTGTCCATCGTCGCGGGTCCGCCGATGGAGGCCGCGGCGGGCGTGTGGTAGGGTCGTCAGTGGAGGTGGCGCATGGACTCCGCACGAACGGCCGGCCTCACGGCCTTCCATTGGGACGTCCAGCCGGCCGCGGGCGCGCTGGTGCAGGACCTGCTCGCGCAGATCCTGGTGCGTTCGCCGACCGCGCAGCGCCTGAGCGGACGCCTGCTGCACGAGACCGGTACCCGTCTGGTCGATTGGATCGATCACCTCGAGATCCCCGACATCCCAGGTCTGGATGGGCGCCTGCGCGACGCCGGTTTCCAGGTCGCAGCAGAGCGTGCGGTCTTCCGCCATCCGGGTGGGCTGTTCCCGCCGGTGGTGCTGACGACGGATGGTTCCTACGCCCTGCACCTGAAGGTCGAATCGGTCAGTGACGCGCTGCAGGCGCACGAGGCGGCGGTGCCGATCGCCGGTGCGCCGTGGGCGCCGCTGCGGCGCGCGCGTCTGGCCGCGGACCAGGCGCAGGTGTGGGTCTGCGAACGGCACGGCTACCAGGGTTTCGATCTGCCGACCGTCAGCGCCGAGCGCACCGTCCACCTGCTGCATCATTACGAGCTGTTCCTCACCCGCCGACGCGCGTTCGCACAGCCGGCCGAGGGTTTCAGTCATGCCATGACCCTGATCGAGGCGGCGATACGCGACCTGGGCGTGGACTTGGCCTGTGAACGGTTCTTCGCCGCCGAACGCGCCTACTGGCAGCGGCGCAACCACGCGGCGCGCATCCAGCGCGCGCGCCAGGACACTCTTGGCCTGGGCTGGGCCAACCACGACCACCACACTTATCGTTCCTCACGTGCACACTTCCCCGCCATGATCGCGGTATTCGAACGGCTCGGCTTCCACTGCCGCGAGCGTTTCTATCCCGGCCACAACGCCGGCTGGGGTGCGCAGGTGCTGGAGCATGCCGGTACCGGCCTGGTCATCTTCGCCGACGTCGACATGAGCGAGGACGAGATCCAGCACGACTTCGCGCACCAGCCGTTCCCCGAGCAGCCGGAGCGCACGCTCGGCACCGTCGGCCTGTGGTGCGCGCTGCACGGCGAATCGTTCCTCGAAGCCGGCATGCACCACCTCGAGGCGACCTTCGCCTTCGATCACATTCGCCCGCAGCTTGAAAAATTGGGCATTCACAGCATGCCACCGTTCACCGATTTCCCGCACCTGCGCCAGTGTTTCACCGTCGGCGAGCACTGGAGCGTGGCGCCGCCGCGGATCGACCGCCTGCTGGCGGACCAGCTAATCACGCCGGCGCAGGCCGACCAGTTCCGCCGCGACGGCGCCATCGGCTCGCACCTCGAGCTGCTCGAACGCAACCAGGGCTTCAAGGGTTTCAACCAGCAGGGCGTCGACCGCATCATCGCTGGCACCGACCCACGTCGACAATAGCTCTGCTGGGAGCTACGCGCTGAAGTCTGATGTCTTCAGCCAATGCGATCTCCCCGGCTCGGAGAAGGACAGCCAGCCACAGAGCCCTCAGAGAGCACAGAGAGGAACAACTCGGTCTGCTCTGTGGGCTCTGTGGCTATGCTTCTGCCTCCGTGGATCAACACCCTCAGCGAGGTCGTCACTTCGCGGGCGCGGGTTTCGCCGGAGGGGTGAACTGCATGATCTGGCCGTCGGCGATCTGGCGTTCCTTCAGTGCCGCGTAGGGTACGTCCTGGACCGCGCTCTGGGCGTCGATCGCCATCACGGCGGCGGTCGCTGCGCTCTGGCCCAGGATCATGAATACCGGCTCCATGCGGATCGAGCCGTAGGCGATGTGGGTGGCGCTGCACGCCACCGGCACCAGCAGGTTGTCGGCCTGGCCTTTCTGCGGCACCATGGCGCCATAGGCGATCTCGTAGGGTCCTTTCGTCGACACCCCGACGTCGCCCTCGTTCTGGACGAAGCCGCCGGCCGTGACGTAGCGCTGGATATTGTGCGAGTCGATGGTGTAGGAGCCCATGCCGACGGAATCCGGGGTCGGGCGCTTCTTGGTCAATTCGTTCTCGGTCATGACGAACGCCCCGGTCATGCGCCGCGCTTCGCGCACGTAGATCTGGTGCGACCAGTTGCCGTTGTCGGTGAATTCGTCCTTGGGCAGGCCCCAACGCTGCATCTCGGTACGGGTCTTCTCCGGCACCCGCGGATCGGTGGCGATGAAGTACAGCAGGCCCTGCTGATAGGTCTGGTGTTCCTTCAGGATGGTTTTGCGCTCCTCGTAGCCCGCCTCGGGATAGGCGAAGTTGTAGCCGATGTTGTCGAAGCTGAACGGCCCGTGGTTGTTGGTGTCGGTCTTGTGGTTGGGGATGGGATCGAACTTCTCGAAGGTCTCGGTCCAGCCCGCCTGATAGATGCGGATCAGCAGTTCGTACTGCTTGGGATCGTAGCCCTCCGGTGCGCTGAAGGGCACGCGGTTGGCAGGCACGTCGGTCAGGCACATGCGGTAGCAGTAGGCCTGGACCTTGTGGTCGCCGCTGCCGACCGCGCCTGGTTTGTCGGCGGTGATGCGGGGCAGCAGACCGCTGGCGGGATCCCCTGGGGTGACGTAGGCGCTGATCTTGTCCTTGAGCACACCGAAATGGTGGCGGTGGTGCAGGATGCCGGTCTGCACGCCGTTGTGCGGTTCGCCATAGACCGAGGACGCTTCGCGCCCGACGTGATAGGTGACCTTGGCGGCGGACATCAGGTCGCCCTCGTAGGTGGCGTCGATGAACATCTTCCCGCTGAAGACCTTGCCGCTGAGCATGGTGATGCTGGTGATGCGCGCGCCGTCCTTGGTCACGCCCTTGGCGCGGTCGAGCCACTCATCGCGTTCCACCGGGATGGCGAACTCCTTGATGTAACTCTCGAACACGGCTTCGGCGGCGTGCGGCTCGAAGATCCACATCGTGCGGTTCTCGCCATCGATGGCGGGGGTGCCCTGGCCCTTGCCGCCGTACTCGCTCTTCTTCTGCCAGGTCCAATTGGCGGCCTGGTCGTAGTGTTGCCAGATGCGGTGGTAGAAGTCGCGCGAGAGGCCGCCGATCACGCTCTTGTCACCAGTGTCGGTGAAGCCGAGGCCGCCGCTCGATAGGCCGCCGAGGTGTTTATCCGGCCCGACGATCACCACCGTCTTGCCCATCTTCTTCGCCTGCACGGCGGCGATCACACCGGCGGAAGTACCGCCATAAACCACCAGGTCGTACTCCGCGGCGGACAGGCCGAGGCTGGCGAGCAGGAGGGTGGGGACGGCAAAGCGGATGGTCATGGCGTGGGTTTCCGTGGGACTTGGAGATGCAGCGGGAGTTTTACCGCAAAGCCGCCAAGGGCGCAAAGGTGGGAAGGGCTGCCGGCATGGCCTCCCACCCTCGGCTGTCATTGCGCTCTTTGCGTCTTTGCGGTGAGAGACCGGTGCGGTCCGCTTATTTCTGCTTCTTCGGAGGCGGCATCAGCAGCTGCTTGTCGGCGTCGAGGCGTTCGCGCAGCTTGGCATAAGGAACGTCCTGGACGCTGCTGCCGGCGTCGATCGCCAGCACCGCGGCGGTGGCCGCGCTCTGGCCCAGGACCATGAACACCGGCTCCATGCGGATTGAACCGTAGGCGATGTGGCTGGCGGACAGGCAGACCGGCACCAGCACGTTTGGGCATTCCCCCCGTTTGGGGATCAGGGCGCGGTAGCTTACTGGATAAGGGCCTGGTACGCGGACCTGCACGTCGCCCTCATTCTTGACCCAATAGGCGCCGTCCAGCGGGAGCAGGCAGCGTTGGGTGTTGTGGCTGTCCATGGTGTACTCGGCGAGGCCGACCGGGTCGGCGACCGTTTCCTTGTGCCGGCAGTGCGCCTCGGTCATTACCAGCGCCCCGACCAGACGCCGGGCCTCGCGCACATAGAGCTGATGCGGCCAGCCGCCGGTCTCGGGAAAGTTCTCCTTCGCCAGACCGAAGGTGGAGACCTTCGCACGGATCTCCGCCGGCACACGCTCATCATTCGCGAGGAACCACATCAGTCCCTGCTGATAAGTGACATGGTCCTGGTAGATCTCTTCGCGCCGCGGGTAGGTCGCCTCGGGCCATTCGTAGTTCATGCCGATGTTGTCGGTGGAGAAGCCACCCTTGTTGTTGGAATCACCGGCATGCATCTGCATGAACGAGGTCGCCCCGGCGGCGATATATCGCGCCAGCAACTCGTAGCGTCTGGGATCGTGCCCAGTCGGCTTCGGGAACGGGATCGCATCCGGCATGTTCGCCAGGAACATGCGAAAGTTGTAGGCCTGGACCCGCTTGTCGCCGGAGCCGAACACCCCTGGGGCGTCGCTGGCGCTATTGGTGATGCCCGGCAGCAGGCCGGATCGCGGGTCGCCCGGCACGACGAAGGGATCCACTTGCTTGGTGAAGTTGTGTGCGCCGGGGTGCTGGATGCCGTTGAGGGTCTCGCCGTACTTCGAATTGGCTTCGCGTCCGACGTGGAAGTCGACCCCGGCCTTGGCGAAGAGGTCGCCCTCATAAGTGCAGTCGAGGAACATCTTCGCGCGGAAACGGTTGCCGTTCTCCATTACCAGCTCGCTGATGGTCTTACCGGCCAGCACCACCGATTCCAGGCGTTGTTCGGTGTGCAGTGGCACCTTGGCCTCTGCGAGCATGGCGCGAAAACGCGCCTCGGCTGCTGCCGGGGTGAAGCCGCTGCGCTTCCCGAGACCCTGATAGAATTCGACGGTCAATCCGCCGATCACCCTGCCGCCGTCGGTCGCGGACAAGCCCGATGAGGTCAATCCGCCGACATGGGTGCCGAACTCGACCAGCACCGCGGTCTTGCCCATGCGCCGCGCC